>NZ_CP146069.1:1642245-1800066 GCF_037023735.1 Roseovarius sp. S88
GGGCAAACACCGCGTCCATGTCATGTTCGACCAGAAGAATAGGGGCTTCGTTGCGCAGGCTGTCTAGAAAACCGGTCATTTGCATTGACCCTTCCGCGCCCAGCCCGGCCATCGGTTCATCCATGACAAAGGCTTTGGGTGAAAGGGTCAGGGCAACGGCCACCTCTAACTGTCGTCTTTGTCCGTGGCTGAGGTCCGCTGTACGTTTTTCAGCATCCTCGGCCAAACCAACCCGCTCCAACGCGGACATGGCAGTTTCTTTCAGGGCGGCATCGTTTAACACGGGCTGCCAGAATCGCCATGGACGTGACGAAGCTCCCAAAGCGCCCAGCACGGCGTTCTCCAGAACTGTATCTTCCATCGCGAGGGCCGAGATTTGAAACGTCCGGCCTAAACCGGCCTGTGCGCGCGCCTGAGTGCTCAAATCGCTGACATCGCGGCCCAAAAGCTCTACACGCCCAGCATCGGGCGCAAGACCACCACAGATTTGTGCGATCAAAGTGGACTTGCCCGCGCCATTGGGACCGATAATCGCATGAATTTCACCAGGTTTGAGGTCAATTGACACGTCATCGGTCGCGGCCAATGCACCGAACCGCTTGCAAAGCCCAAAGGTGGCCAAAACCGGCTCAGACATGTGCGCCTTCCTTACCGGTCAAAAGACCGATCAAACCGCCGCGTGCAAAAAGCACGATGAGCAAAAGGACCACACCCAGCCAGATGTGCCAGAAGTCGGTCAGCCCCCCGAGCCAATGCTCAAGAGCGACAAAAAGACATGCGCCGATCACTGGCCCCATAAGCCGCCCGACGCCGCCGATGATGATCAGAACAATCAATTCGCCCGAAAGCTGCCAACTGAACATCGTCGGGCTGACAAATCGGTTGAGATCGGCAAAGAGCGCGCCAGCCAGCCCAGTGATCGCGCCTGAGATCACGAACGCCACCAGCTTGAGCCGCATGGGGTTCAAGCCTACGGTTTCCACCCTTTCTGGCACCTGCCGCGCGGCATTGAGCGCCAGTCCGAAGGGCGACGTTTGCAGGCGATGGAACACAATGAGCGCAAGGCAAAGCGCCGCAAAGCAAAGCCCAAAAAACTGCAGCGGTACAAGAGTATTCAGCCCTGGAAACCCGTTGCGTACATAGATGGAAAGGCCATCCTCGCCGCCATAGGCGCTCCAGGAAATCGAGAAGTAGAAAAACATCTGGCCGAAGGCGAGGGTGATCATGATGAAATAAACGCCTGTTGTTCGCAGGCTCAACACGCCGATGACCCAGGCCACCAGCGCCGACACAATCACCGCCGCCAACCAGATGATGGGCATCGACTTGGTCCCGGGCAGGGTGAAAAGGCCAAGGTCGAGCGGCGTGAATGTTTGCGCATGCGAGGCCAGCACGCCCATCGCATAGCCCCCCAGGCCGAAAAACGCGGCATGTCCAAGGCTGACAAGCCCTCCGATGCCAAGCGCGATATTCAGCCCCACGGCGGCAAGGGCGAGGATCACCACCCGGGTCAAAAGCGTAATGGTAAACGGCTCATCCGCCACAAGCGCATAGACCAGCACCGCCAGAATTCCTGCGATCACTGCGCTATTGATCCAGCGTTCCGTGATCATGCGCGCGCCCCGAATAGGCCCGTGGGCCGCCAGATCAGAACCAGTCCCATCAGGATATAGACCGCCATTGAGGCCAGGGCCGAGCCAGTCTGTGTCGCAGCCCCACCTTCCATAAAGAGCTTGAACAGCTCGGGCAGGAAAATCCCGCCAAGCGTATCGGTCAGGCCCACCAGAATGGCCCCGATGAAGGCACCTTTGATCGAGCCAATCCCGCCAATAACGATCACCACAAAGGCCAGGATCAGCACGGGTTCCCCCATACCCACCTGCACCGATTGAATGGCCCCCACCAATGCGCCTGCAAGGCCCGCCAGAGCCGCCCCAAGTGCGAAAACCAGCGTATAAAGCGCCGAGATGTTCACGCCCAGTGCGGCAATCATCTCGCGGTCGTTTTCGCCAGCACGGATTTGAATACCGATGCGTGTGCGCGCGGTCAGCCACCAAAGCCCCGCGGCCACCAGCAACCCAACGACGATCAACGCCAGCCTGTAGAGCGGATATTCGATGCCGCCGGGCAGGGTGATAGGTCCTGAGAGGTAGTCGGGGATGTCCAGAAAGAGAGGAAAAGACCCAAAGACCCACCGCGTGCCTTCAGAGAAGATCAGGATCAGCGCAAAGGTCGCCAGCACCTGATCCAGATGCGCTTTGCCATAAAGCCTACGAATGACGGTCATTTCTACCAACGCTCCTGCCAGCGCCGCGGCAGCCAATGCCGCCACCAAGGCGAGCAGGAATGACCCGGTCACTCCGGCCACGGCTGCCGCGGCAAAGGCCCCCACCATGTAAAGCGAGCCATGCGCGAGGTTGATCAGGCCCATGACCCCGAAAATCAGCGTCAGCCCGGCGGCCATCAAAAACAGCATGACGCCAAACTGAAGCCCGTTGAGGACCTGTTCGATCAAAAGAAGCAGTGTCACCTTAGCCCCTGATGCTGCGGAACGGCTTTGTCATGGCAGCGATCTCCCTTACCCCTATGCTCTCTCAAAACGCGAAAAAGCGCCGTGTTGTCAATGCCTGCAAGGGACCACGCTGTCAAAACACACTGGTCGGAACGTCCGTGATGCCATATGTGCCATCTGAAACAAAACAAAGCTGATCCATCGCTTATGCACCTTCGCCAGCACGCCAAGCTTTCTGTCGCGCCAATGATGGACTGGACCGACCGGCATTGCCGCTTTCTGCACCGGCAATTGTCGCGGCATGCGCTGCTCTATACCGAAATGGTCACGGCCCCGGCTCTTGTGCGGGGGGCGCGCTGCATCTGCTGGACTACTCGCCAGAAGAGCACCCTGTTGCCTTGCAACTGGGCGGTTCTGACCCCCAAGAACTCGCACAAGCAGCCCGGATGGGGGCTGAGGCGGGGTATGACGAGATCAACCTCAACGTCGGCTGTCCCAGCGACCGGGTGCAGTCGGGAACATTTGGCGCGGTGTTGATGAAGGACCCCGGTCTTGTCGCAGACTGCTGTGCGGCGATGATCGGGGCGGTGGATGTTGAAGTCACCGTGAAATGCCGCATTGGCGTGGATGATCAAGAGCCTCAGGACGTGCTGCCCGAGTTTCTTGCCCGTGTCTCAGCCGCAGGCGTGGAGCGCTTCACCATTCATGCGCGCAAAGCCTGGCTCAAGGGGCTTAGCCCTAAGGAAAACCGCGATATCCCGCCGCTGGATTATGATCTGGCACTGCGGATGAAAGAGGTTTTTCCCTCCCTGCACATCTCGGTCAATGGTGGCGTCACGACCTTGGCCGAGGCCCAAGGCTTTCTGGACGCTGGCTTTGACGGCGTGATGCTCGGCCGCGCAGCGTATCATCAGCCGGTGGATATACTCGGCGGTGCGGACCGTCTCATTTTTGGAAATGATGCACCGGACCGCACCGGTGAGGACGCCGTACGCGCCATGCTGCCTTATATCGAGGTGCATCTCACATCGGGCGGCAAGCTGCATCAGATCACGCGCCATATGCTGGGCCTTTTTGCCGGGAAACCCGGCGCGCGTGCCTGGCGGCGTGTGTTGTCGCAAGGGGCCACGCGCCCCGGTGCAGGCCCAGAGCTGGTTCTGGCGGCCCTCGCCGAAGTCACAGGTGTCGCGGCATGAGCGATCTGCTCGACAAAGGCTGGGCTGTTTTCAAAAGCGAACCTGCGGTACGCGACTGGGCCAAGTGCGCCCTTGCTGTGGCCAAAACCCGCGTCCGCGCGCCAGAGGAACAACACTGGCTGCGCTGCGAAGGCACGTGGTTTGTGGGCGTTGACACTTTGCCCAATGATCCGACAGGGCAGGTCGCAGACTCTCAGCCGCTCACCGGCGCTGCCTTTGCCGCCGCGACAGATCTTTATGGTCGTTTGTCTTTGCACCGCGCGCAAATCTCTGTGATTTACCCGGGATATCCACGTCCGCGTGAAGGCGAAGGCGAGGCGGCTTTTGCCTATCGGTTGAAACGCGATGCGGCGCATGTCGACGGCCTATTGGCCGAGGGATCAGACAAACGGCGCTATCTCAAAGAGCGTCACGCCTATATTCTTGGTCTGCCCTTGACCGAAACGAGCGCGGATGCCAGCCCAATGACGGTCTGGGAAGGCAGCCATACCATTATGCGCGCCGCCTTTGCCGAAGCTTTGAAGGACGTCCCGCAAGAGACCTGGGATCAGGTGGACTTGACCGATATCTACAAAGCCACGCGCCGAAAGGTGTTTGAGACTTGTCGGCGCCGCGTCGTGCCAGCGCGCCCGGGCGAAGCGTATCTGGTGCACCGATTGGCCCTCCATGGTGTGGCACCGTGGGGAGAGGCGGCCAAGGCACCCGAAGAGGGCCGGATGATCGCCTATTTCCGCCCCGAGTGGCCCACGCCATCCGATCAATGGCTGACAGCTCCATGAAGCGACTTCTTTACCTTCCGGTTCTGCTTGCAATCAGCTGTCTATTAGCAGCGCTCTACGGCGCGGTGCACAATCAGCTATCCTACACGGTGGCACCAGGATATTTCCACGAATTCAAGTTCCTGCAATTCCAGTTTCCGGCAGAGGCCTGGACACGGGCAGGGGCGTCGTGGATCGGAGTTCTTGCCAGTTGGTGGATAGGGCTGATCCTTGGCCTGCCCATCTACATCGCGGCCCTGTTCATCAAAGACGACCGCGCTTTTGTGCGAGCGTTTCTGACCGCGGCTGTCATCGTGGTCTGTGTGACGCTCCTGATCGGGCTGGGCGCTTTGGCTGTGGCTTACGCAACCTTCACGCCGGACAACTTGCCTTGGTTCATGGAGGGCTGGGACGTTAGCAATCCGGTTGCCTTTGCGCGTGCGGGGCAAATGCACAATTTCAGTTACCTGGGCGGTTTGATCGGCACTGTGGTTGGATTGTTCTGGGTGATCCGCACTGCGTGGCGTTCACGCCGCGCTGCTTAACCGCGCTTCAATCGTGCCGAGCGTCCGCCGCGACGCTTGCGCAGTAAAGACGCACGATCAGGCAGGGCCTCCATGATTTCGCGTCGGTCCTCGCGGGACATCTTGGACCACTGGCTGATCTCGTCAATCGTGCGAAAACACCCCGTACAAATCCGCGCCTCGGGATGCACCACGCAAATGCGCACGCAAGGCGACTCGATCTCGTCGCGTGTCCAGACTGGCGTGTTGTCGTTCACTACGGTTGGTCCTTCAGATGGCGCAAGCGATCCAGCGCTCCTTGCAGAATATACGCAGCCGCCACCGCATCGATCACCTCAGAGCGACGCTTTCGGGTCAAATCTGCCTCAAGCAGTGCCCTTTCTGCCGCAACCGTGGAAAGGCGTTCATCCCAGTAGGTGATGGGAATCTCTGTCAATTTTGCCAAATTCTGCGCAAATGATCGCGTGGATTGCGCGCGTGGACCTTCCGATCCATCCATATTGCGGGGCAAACCCAGAACAATGCCTGCCGCCTCACGATCCGTTGCGTACTCCAAAAGCCGGGTTGCGTCCTGCATGAATTTGGTTCGTTTCACAGTTTCAAGCGGGGTCGCGGTGCTCAAAAGCGCATCTGAGGCCGCCACGCCAATTGTTTTGGTGCCCAGATCCAACCCAATCAACGGCCGCATGCCGGGCAGGGCAGAGGCAAACTCGGCGATGTCATCAATGATCATTCCGCGAACCCGGCTTCCTTGGCCGCGTTTTCCATGATCTCCAGGTTCTCGGGGTCCCCTGCAAACGCCTCCCGCGCGCGGGCCAGGACATCCCGGATCTCGTCCTCGTCCCCCAGCACGGCATAGGCGTTTATCAAGCGCGCCCATTCGCCGGGTGTGCCGCCTTCTTCACGGATGCGTTCATCAAGCCCCGCAACCATGCTGCGGATCATGCCTTCGCGTTCTTCGGGTGTCATGTCGCGCGCCGCCGTCATATCGGCCAGGGTTGGCCCCGAACGGCGGTTTTCATCCAGCAGCTGATATCGGGCGATACCCGCGCGCCAGGCCAGCTCTTCGATCTGACCCCGAATAAGTGGCACCCAAGGCGCGTCAGACGTGCTTTCCCTCAAAAGCGCGTCCCAGGTGCGAAACGCCATATCAGGCCGATCCACCTGCATCAGGTAGAGCCCCATATAGTAGCGCGCGCGCGGCTCTTGAGGATTGCGGTCGAGCGCCTCGCGCAGGGCTATTTCAGCCTCAGCTGAGACAAACCCGCCACCCGATGAAATCATCATATCGGCCAATTCGGCAAAATCCTCAGCCGTCGCAGCGTCGCCTTTCAACTCGATAAGCTTGGTCTGTGCCGCATGCGCTGCCGGAAGATTGCCGATCGATGCCTCGGTACGCGCCAAAAGCTGCAGACCGCGCATGTCATCGGGCCGGTTTTCGACCGTGTCGCGCAGGCGCGTGATGAGCGCCTGATAATCTTCCGGAATGTCCTCAGTGATCTCAAATTCCGGCAAAACCTCTTCAAGCTCGGCCTGTGAAGGGCGGTTGGCGCGTGCCTCATTTGAGGTCGCCAGACGCAATTGCAATGGCAGGTCTTCGTATCCCGGCACACCCATCCGCGCATAAAGCGCTCCGGCACCGCCGACGACAGCAACAGCTGCCGCCAGGATTGCAATGCGAAGGCCAAGGGGCTGTTTACCACCTGTTGCTTCGGTTGCCTGCAACTGAGCATCCGCAGCCAGAATGCGACGTGATACCTCGGCACGAATACGTTCGGCGTCTTCCTCGGCAATAACACCCCTCGCCAGATCGCGATCCACTTCTTTGAGCTGATCGCGATAGACCTTCAAATCATAAGCAGCAGGCGGTTCATCCCCGGCCTGGCCCTTAAGCCCGAAAAGCCCAAGAACAAACGCACACAAAAGCGCCAACCCACCTGCTATAGCCCAGAAAATCATGCTATTTCCTCACTTGAGCTTCATTTAACCACCGATCCCGTGGAGCAAAAGGGGCAAGTGGTCACAATCTGCGTGCAAAACGCTTTAGCGAATGTCGCAAATTGTCGCCTTGATGCCGCGCTGGGTATCCACAAAAATTGACCAGTGTCGCATATCCACGACAATACGCAGTGAACGCGAATCCGCGCAGAGCTTCGGAGGCCCCGCATGAAACGTTATTCCGCCTTTGCCATTGCCCGTGAGGCGTTGAGCCATCACATGGGTTGGGAACGGGCATGGGCGTCGCCCGAGCCGAAGAAAAAGTATGATGCAATCATCATCGGTGCAGGTGGGCATGGTCTGGCGACGGCCTACTACCTCGGCAAGAACCATGGTTTGACCAATGTCGCAATCCTTGAAAAAGGCTGGCTTGGGGGCGGTAACACAGGCCGCAACACCACGATCATTCGCTCGAACTATCTTCAGGACCCCTCAGCCGCGATTTATGAGAAGTCCCGCAGTCTCTATGAAACGCTGAGCCAGGATTTGAACTACAACGTCATGTTCAGCCCGCGTGGCGTGATCATGCTCGCCCAAACCCAACACGAGGTGCGTGGCTATGAGCGCACGGCTCATGCCAATGCGTTACAAGGTGTGAAAACAGAGTTCATCTCTCCCAGCCGCGTGAAAGAACTGTGTCCGATCATGAACATCGACGGCCCGCGTTACCCGGTGCTGGGCGGCTTGTGGCAGGCGCGTGGGGGCACTGCCCGCCATGACGCGGTGGCCTGGGGCTATGCGAGGGCCTGTTCGGCCATGGGTATGGACGTGATCCAGAAATGCGAAGTAACCGGCATCCGTTCTGAGGGTGGCAAGGTCAAAGGGGTCACCACCAACCGAGGCGACATTGACTGTGATAAGCTTGGCATCGTGGTGGCCGGTCACTCCGGACATCTGGCCGATATGGCGGGCTTCCGGCTTCCGATTGAATCGGTCGCACTTCAGGCGCTTGTATCTGAGCCGATCAAGCCCTGTATGGACGTGGTTGTTATGGCAAACACCGTGCATGGCTACATGAGCCAGTCTGACAAAGGCGAGATGGTCATTGGCGGCGGCACCGATGGCTACAACAACTTCACGCAGCGCGGCTCGTTCCATCACATCGAGGAAACCGTGCGCGCTCTTGTGGAAACCTTCCCGATGATCGCACGGCTCAAGATGCTGCGCCAATGGGGCGGGATCGTTGACGTGACCGGAGACCGCTCTCCGATCCTGTCAAAAGCACCTCTGGAGAACTGCTTTATCAACTGCGGCTGGGGCACCGGCGGGTTCAAGGCCATCCCCGGAAGCGGTTGGGGCTTTGCTGAACTCATGGCCAAAGGATATTCGCCGCTGACCGCAGAATTTGGCCTCGACCGGTTCTATGAGGGCCGTTTCATCGACGAATCCGTAGCAGCGGGTGTGGCACATTGATGACACATCGCGTTTTCCACAGGCCAATAGCGGTATCAGGTCCAAATCCGGCAAAGAAGCGCCGAACTCAGCTGTTCAAAAACGCGGGGATCGGCCCAAAACGGCCATTCAAAGGGGGTATTCTTCCATTCTTAACGCTCACGCACCAATTTGTATGTCGAGCAGTTTGGAGAGTACCGAATGTCCGATTACGATCAGTGGCGGCAGAACCAGAATTACAGCCCCAAACCGTCCGGCGATGACGGTGGTGCAGCGCTGTTCTGGGTTTTGGTCGTTGTTGTCGCGTTGGGCGTGTTCGTCTTTGCAAACTTTGTCACCGGCTCTGTGCGCGGAGAGTTGTCCGCCCCACCAGTTGCCGAACCTGTTGCTCAACCGACATCCGTGGCCGAAGGGGACGCAGAACCGGCCAAGCCGGCAAAAGAACCGCTGTCTTTCGGCACCAAAGCGACGTTTACGTCGAGCGACTGATCCTGACATACTGAGATTTTTGAACGGCGGTCCCGCTTGGGCCGCCTTGATCCCGTTTGTGATCCTATTGCGTGGTCTCACGGGGCGTGAAGCCTGTGAAGGGAGCCTGCCATGCTGATCCTTGAGTGCCCGTGCTGCGGCGTGGCGGGTGAAGAAACCGAATTTGCAGGCGGCGGCGAGGCGCATCTCAAGCGTTTTGGCCCCGGCTCCAGCGATGATGAGTTCCACACCTATCTTTTCGCCAAGGAAAACCCCAAAGGCGTGCATTTCGAACGCTGGCGGCATGCCAATGGCTGTGGCAAGTGGTTTCTGGCGGCGCGCAACACCATGACGCTCGAAGTCTACGGCACCTATTCCGCCCAGACCACTGAGCCGCCGCAAAAGATCAAAGACAAAATCTCGGCCAAGGTGCCGGGCTGGAGCTGGAGGGAGTTCTCATGAGCACGCGTCTGGCAACAGGCGGGCGTCTGGTCAACAAGGCACGCGCGCTGGAATTTACCTTTAACGGCAAGCGCTTGCGCGGGTTTGAGGGCGACACGTTGGCCTCGGCATTGCTCGCCAATGATCAGATGCTTGTGGGCCGGTCATTCAAATACCACCGTCCGCGCGGCATTGTGGCTTCAGGCGCAGAAGAGCCCAACGCGCTGGTCAATATGGGCCGCGACGAGACGTTCGAGCCAAATCAACGCGCCACAACAACCGAGCTTTTCGACGGTCTGCGCGCCACATCGCAAAATCACTTCCCAAGCCTGGAATTCGACGTCGGCGCGATCAACAGCAAGCTGGCGCGGTTTTTGCCCGCAGGCTTCTACTACAAGATGTTCATCCATCCCCGTCCGCTCTGGAAGCATGTCTATGAGCCGTTCATTCGCAAGTCGGCGGGTCTGGGCAAAGCCCCACGCGACCGCGATCAGGACAAGTATGAACATCTCTATGCGTTCTACGATGTTGTTGTGATCGGTGGCGGCATTGCCGGGCTTCTGGCCGCCAAAGCGGCAGGCGAGGCGGGCGTCAAGGTACTCTTGATGGAGCAGACCGCCCATTGGGGCGGGCGTGCGATGGTTGACACCGGAACTGTCAACCAAATGCCTGTGGATAAGTTCGTGGACGAAACCGTTTCCGAACTGGCAACAATGTCTAATGTGACAATGCGCCTGCGCATGATGGGGGCGGGTGTTTATGACCACGGATATCTGCTTGGATATGAACGGGTTAGCGACCATGCTCCAAGCAAAAACACACCGCGTCACCGTCTTTGGCGCATCCGGGCAAAACAGATTGTCACCGCCACGGGGGCAATCGAACGTCCATTGAGTTTCGCAGGCAATGATATCCCCGGTGTTATGCTAGCCTCTGCGGTACGTGACTATGCAGTGAATTACGGTGTGTCTATTGGAGATCGCACTGTTGTTGTGACCAACAATGATGACGCCTACCAAACCGCGATTGCGATGAAAAACGCAGGGTTGGACGTGCCGTTGATCCTCGATGCCCGTGCCGCAGGTGGCGGCGCGCTGGCGGACAAGGCACGAAGCCTAGGCATCCGTGTTGAAAATGGCAAAGCCATTGCCAAGGTCAAAGGCGGCAAACGGGTCACGGGCGTTGCGGTCTGCGCCCAAGCGGGCGAGGGCACACCGCTTGAAGAAGTGGCCTGCGATCTGGTTGCCATGTCAGGCGGCTGGTCGCCTGTGGTGCATCTGTGGTCCCATTGCGGCGGCAAGCTGATTTGGGACGACGCGCAGGCAATGTTCCGCCCTGACCCCGAGAAAGCCCCGACAGGCGCCCAAGGCGAAGGATTTGTGTCCGTGGCGGGATCAGCAAACGGTGCGATGCATCTTGCGGACATTGTCACCGACGCGATTAACGCTGGCCAAGCCGCAGCCAAAGCAACTGGCGGCAAACCCAAACGGATCAAAACGCCTGAGGCCGACAGCCCAAAGATGGCAGCGATGGAACCCATCTGGCTGATGCCGCAGGGGGCCAATATCAAGCTGCGCTCCAAGTCTTGGCTCGACTATCAGAACGACGTGAAGGTGTCTGATGTCCAACTGGCAGCACGCGAGGGGTTTGAAAGCGTCGAACATGCCAAGAGATACACCACTCTAGGTATGGCCACAGATCAAGGAAAGCTGAGCAATATCAATGGTCTTGCGATCCTTTCTGATGCGCTAAATCAACCTATTCCACAGACTGGAACAACCACGTTCCGTCCGCCCTACACACCCATCTCAATGGCAGCGATTGCCGGTGAGGCCCGTGGTCCGATCTTTCAGCCGCTGCGCAGGACACCCATGCATGACTGGCACGAGGAAAACGGCGCATATTGGGAGCCCGTGGGCCAGTGGCGGCGGCCCTATTGCTTCCGCAAGACACCGGGCGAAGATATCGAAAGCGCCGTCAAGCGCGAGATCAACCAGACACGGTCAAGCTTGGGCCTTCTCGATGCCTCGACCCTGGGCAAACTCATTGTCAAAGGCCCAGACGCGGGCAAATTCCTCGACATGCTCTACACCAACATGATGAGCACGTTGAAACCTGGGCGCTGCCGCTATGGCTTGATGTGCAACGAAAACGGTTTCCTGACCGATGACGGTGTGGTGGCGCGCATCGACGAGGACACGTTCCTCTGCCACACCACCACAGGCGGCGCCGACAGCATCCATGCGCATATGGAAGATTGGCTGCAATGCGAATGGTGGGACTGGAAAGTCTATGTCGCCAACGTGACCGAGCAATATGCGCAAGTTGCGGTGGTTGGCCCAAATGCGCGCAAGGCTCTGGAAAAGTTGACGAAAGACGACCTCAGCGCCGAGACCATTCCATTCATGGCGTGGCAGGATATCCAGTTCGGTGACATCAACGCACGCGTCTACCGCATCTCCTTCTCGGGTGAGCTGAGCTATGAGATTGCGGTGCCTGCCTCTCAGGGTCGTGCGTTCTGGGATCAACTTCTGAAGGCAGGAGCCGAGTTTGATGTCATGCCTTACGGCACCGAGGCGCTCCACGTGATGCGCGCCGAGAAGGGCTTCATCATGATCGGCGACGAAACCGACGGCACGGTCATCCCGCAGGACCTTGGCCTCGACTGGGCTATTTCCAAGAAGAAAGAGGATTACCTCGGCAAACGCGCCCAAACCCGAAGCCACATGGCCGACCCAAACCGTTGGAAGCTGGTCGGGCTGGAAACCGTCGATGGCTCTGTTCTGCCAGATGGAGCCTATTGCACGTCTGAGGGCACCAACGAGAACGGTCAGCGCAACGTGCAGGGGCGTGTGACCTCGACCTACTATTCGCCAACGCTGGATCGTGGCATCGCCATGGGGCTGATCAAACACGGACCAGACCGCATGGGTGAATTGGTCGAATTCCCCAAGGTGGACGGCACCATCGTCAAAGCCAAAATCGTGAATCCTGTGTTCTTTGATGCCGAAGGGGAGAAGCAAAATGTCTAGCGCAGTCAGCGCCCTGCAAGGCGCAAAATTCGATGGTTACGTGAAAGTTGAGGAAATGGGCCTGCGCGGGATGATCACGCTGCGCGGAGACGTTGCGTCGGCCAAAATGAAAAAGGCGGTGCTGGAGGCCACTGGCGCGAAGCTGCCCAAGCAGCGTGAGATCCTTCACGAAGGCGACAAGGCTGTCGCGTGGATGTCCCCCGATGAGCTCTTGGTGATGGTTCCCTATGCTGAGGTTGAGGCTACTTTAGGTGTTCTAGAAAAGACATTGAAGGGCCAACATTTTCTGGCAGCGAATGTATCCGATGCGCGGGCGATATTCAGCCTCGATGGCGACGCCGCGCGCGAGATCATCGCAAAGCTTTGCCCGGTTGACATGGCCACTGACGCCTTCGCCCCTGGCCAGATCCGCCGCACTCGCATGGCCCAGATCGCGGCCGCCTTCTGGATGACTTCTGAGACACGCATCGAAGTTGTCTGCTTCCGTTCGGTCGCGCAATACGCCTTTGACCTGCTCAAAGACGCAGCAGAACCGGGGGGTGAGGTGGGGGTTTTAACATAAGTCCGAAAGGTCATTGGCCGAAATCATCAGCTCTGCATATATAGCCGATCCGAGTATCTCCCCTTGACCTCGCCCTGCCTGCACTACCATGTAGGCGCAGAAACATCGCTAAACACTGAGGGGGCCCAAATGGCTTTTGAACTTCCCGATCTTCCTTATGCACATGACGCGCTGGCCGGCAAAGGCATGTCGAAAGAGACGCTGGAATATCACCACGACCTGCACCACAAGGCCTATGTGGACAATGGCAACAGGCTGATTGCCGGGACCGAGTGGGACGGCAAATCGATGGAAGACATCATCACCGGCACCTATGACGCCAATGCCGTGGCGCAGAACGGTATTTTCAACAACATCAGCCAGCTTTGGAACCACAACCAGTTCTGGGAGATGATGGGGCCAGGCGACAGCAAGATGCCCGGTGAGTTGGAAAGTGCCCTGACTGAGAGCTTTGGCTCAGTTGACGCCTTCAAAGAACAGTTTTCCGCCGCAGGCGCGGGTCAGTTCGGCTCTGGCTGGTGTTGGCTGGTCAAGAATTCTGATGGGTCGCTGGCCGTGACTAAGACCGAAAACGGCGTGAACCCACTTTGCTTTGGCCAAACCGCGCTTTTGGGCTGCGACGTGTGGGAACATTCCTACTACATCGATTTCCGCAACAAACGGCCTGCATATCTGACAAACTTCCTCGACAATCTGGTGAACTGGGAAAACGTCGCCAGTCGGATGTAAGATTAGTATGATAGTTTTAAGAAAGCCCCGGAGAGGTCCGGGGCTTTTTTTGTTTTGGGTGGGTTTGTTTTCAGTCTGGCCGGACGTCTATCTGCTCAGGAGCTACGACAAGCTGCCAATGGCTACTTTGAGCCCAAAAGTTGCGTTGCACCAGAAAGGATATAGTTTCCTGCAAAAGAGGGGGTACGGCTCTTGAAGAACAGTATCAGACAATCACAAAAGCAAATATGCGCTCGATTTGGTGTTGAACCGTGTGAAGCTTTCGGCGGCGAAAAAGTAGGTATTTCAGACAATGCGACGGCAGGATTGATGCCCTTGAATGGGCTTCGCCATCCCCCGACACAAGGTGTAACCGGTTGGTATCTTTGGGGTGGAACTGAGTTTTCAGATGCAGCCGATTTCTTCAAGCCAGTTCACCTTGCTCACCTTGAAAGTAGCTGCGAACTTGGCCTCAAGTATCTATTGCTTCCGCCGGGTTGGCGCTTCCTGACTGACGGTACTTATGAGGATGTGTGGTTCGATTCAGCGCTTCTCGAAGTCGATAACTGAAGCGCTACACAATCTTCAAAGGCAGCTTTGAGCTGAGGATTCAACGGGTGGTCGCAACACTTTAATCTTTTTGGAGAGATGGAGTGTTGATCATGAAGTACCGCACGCGGACGTTTTATACGGACAAACAGAAGTCGGAGATGTGGGATCGGTGGCAGCGGGGTGAGTCCCTGAGCTCGATAGGCCGCAGGTTTGATCGTGCGTCGTCTTCGATTTTCCGCATCTGGCTTTGACTGGTGGTATCCGTCCGCGTGCACGCACCAGGTCTCGGCTGGCCTTGAGCCTCGAGGGGCGTGAGGAGATATCCCGTGGGCTGGCAGGGGATCGGTCATTGCGCTCTATTGCGCGCGACCTTAGACGTACTCCCTCGACGATCAGCCGGGAGGTGCGCAGAAACGGTGGGCGCAAGGCGTATCGCGCGGCATTGTCAGATCAGCGCGCATGGGACTGCGCAAGGCGGCCCAAAGCCTGTAAGCTCTCCTTCAACGACCACTTGTGTCGGTTCATTGCCCGAAAGCTGCGGTTGAAGTGGTCTCCTCAGCAGATCGCGGGCTGGCTGATGCGCAAGCACCCAAACAAAGAGCGAGAGCGTGTGAGCCACGAGACGATCTATCGCAGCCTTTATGTGCAGACGCGCGGCGTTCTGAAGAAGGAGCTGCAGCAATGCCTGCGCAGCCCGCGCGCCATCCGTCGGTCCCGGCATGCGACCCAGAAAGGTCTGAAGCTACGCAAGATCAAAGACGCAGTGCCGATCAGCGAGCGCCCGCCCGAAATCGAAGACCGGGCCGTGCCCGGCCACTGGGAGGGCGATCTGATCGTTGGGGCAAACAACAGCTACATCGCTACGCTGGTCGAGCGGCACTCGCGGTTCGTGATGCTGGCCAAAGTTGCGAACAAGGATACGCAAAGCGTTATCACCGCCCTGATCAAGCAGGCCCGAAAATTGCCCAAAGAACTCTACCGCTCGCTGACATGGGATCGCGGCTCAGAGATGGCCGCCCATGCGGCGTTCACCATGGCGACAAAGATCGACGTCTTCTTCTGCGATCCGCAATCGCCGTGGCAACGCGGCAGTAACGAGAACACCAACCGGCTCTTGCGTCAGTACTTCCCGCGAGGCATCGACATGTCGACCCTCAGTCAGGCCAAACTCAGCGCCGTCGCGCGGCAACTCAACGAGCGGCCACGAAAAACCTTGCAATACGAAACCCCGGCGGAGAAGTTTGCACAGTGTGTTGCGGCGATCCATTGAATCCGCAGCTCAAAGCAGACATTTCCAATCGCCGGCAGACTGTGCTCATGGCAAAGGGTGAAGAAAAAGCTAGAAGAATGACTTTGCGTCGTAAGAACGGCACGAGGGAAATTCCCGAATATCCAAAACGCAAAGAGCGCGGGCCTGAGTATTTGGTAGCACACGCGTGCTTCGCTTGCAGGAAGTCTTGGAAAATGACCCCGGAAAAAGATGTTCCTGTTTGCCCAGAGTGTGGTGGAAAGGTCGCTGAAATGGGCCGATCCTTTAAAGCGCCCCCAAAAAGCAGATCATGAGCAAAGGTCGAAAGTTGAAAAACTATGGTTTGCTGGATTTCGGTTCTTTAGCTTCCGAAGTTACCCTGACGCAGAGCCCTTTCCAAAACAGTTGTGTGACGTAGACAATTTCATCGAACGTAATCCAGGCCATCCTTTTAGAGTTGTAAAATAACCGGAACAAATAAAAGGCAGCTTCGTCCGCATTGCAGACACTCAGCCCAACGCTTTCTCCAGGCCCTTCTCCAAGTTTTCAACCGTGTCTGCCACCTGCACAAACTCGCGTAAGGAGCCATCCGCAAAATCCTGATCAATCACATGATCAATCAGCTGAATGAGCTTGTCCCAATACCCTTTTGTATTCAAAAGAAATATCGGCTTTTCATGAAGTCCGATCTGGCGCCAGGTGAGCACCTCAAAAAACTCATCGAGCGATCCTGCGCCCCCCGGCAGCACCACCACCGCACCACAGTTCATGAACATGACTTTCTTGCGTTCATGCATCGTTTCGGTGAGCACGTAATGCGTCAGGTCTGTCTTGCCGATTTCACGGTCAAACAGGCTGTCCGGCATCACACCAAAGGTTTCGCCGCCTGCCGCTTGCGTAGCCCGCGCCACTGCGCCCATCAACCCGACATCCCCCGCGCCATAAACCAAACGCCAGTTTTGACGCGCTATGATGGTACCAAAGACCTCCGCATCCGCCATATAGGCGGGGTTTTTGCCGGGGCGTGAGCCGCAAAAGACACAGATTGACCGCGCTGTCATAAGATCACCAACTGCTGAGAAGGGTTGTTTTGACCCATGTAGCCCGGGTTGCTAAGCTCCTGCAACCGCGCGATCTGCGATGGGTGGGAAGGGATGTCATGAGCAAGTGGACAGGTTCTGTTGGCGGCTGGACGCTGGGTCTTTTCTGTGGGGCTGTGATCGCGATCTTTGCCGGTCTTTACCTGACCAATGTCTTTGCGCCGTTGCCAAACGACCCAGAGGCGGCAGCTGCGCCTGAACTGGCTGTCCAACCGCTCCCGCAAAGCTCACCCGAAAACACGACGGAAAAGGCCGAGGTCCAACCCAAGGCGCCTGCACCCGAGTCGGAAACCACTGCTGCGGATGAGCCCAAACCGTCTTTGCCACTCCCGCCCAGGGTCAGCACCTTTCGCCTGGAACCTGATGGGCAGATGCTCGTTGCTGGACGCGCCGAGCCAGGGTGGGAGACCTCGATCAGGTTGGATGAAGAGGTGCTGAGCACGTTCATGCCAGAGGGCAATGGCGAGTTCGTGCAATTTGTAGACGTTGCGCCAGACCCCGAAGTCCGCGTGCTGAGCCTTGCAATGACATCGCCGGAGACCGGAGAAGTGCTTTACTCTCAAGGTGATATCATCATTACGCCCGTGGCGGCGCCAGAGGTGATTGCCGCTGAGGACGAGCCGAGCAATGCCGCATCTGAACAAACCGCAGAGGCCGAAACAGAAACTGCGGAGACCACTTCGGAAACCGCTGAGGCTGCGACGGAAAATGCCATCTCGCAAAATTCTGCCGTTCTGTTGTCAGACGACGAAGGTGTGAAAGTCCTGCAACCTGCGCAACCAAAAGATTTATCGCCGGAGGTAATGTCGGTCGTGGCACTCGATGCCATCACATACTCCACCGAAGGCGAGGTACAACTATCTGGCCGCGGGTCAGGGGAGGGATTTGTGCGTGTCTACATCGACAACGCGCCTGTCATCACCTCACAAATCGAAGAAGATGGCAGCTGGCGCTCAGAATTGCCTGAGGTCGATACAGGTGTCTATACTCTGCGCATTGACGAGGTCGACGCCGAAGGCAATGTCACCAGTCGCGTAGAAACGCCATTCAAACGCGAAGACGAAGAGGTGCTGGCCGAAGCCGCTCTTGAGCAATCCGAACTGGTGCAGGCTGTCACGGTGCAGCCCGGTTATACACTCTGGGGCATTTCACGGGACAATTACGGTGATGGCACGCTCTTTGTGCGTATATTCGAGGCCAACCGCGACCGCATTCGCGATCCCGACCTGATCTTTCCGGGTCAGGTGTTTACCGTTCCCCAATAACGGGTGGTCAATCCCGGACAACCGACTTATCTCTTGGGTTCACACTGTTGAGGGGACCCAATGCGTCGACGCACGCTCACGACCACGGAGCGGCCTGAACAAGGCTGGCGCACGATCCGCCGTGTCGCTCCCTATCTGTGGCCAGAGGGGCAGGGTTGGGTCAAACGGCGTGTGGTCTTTGCCCTCATCGCGCTTCTGATTTCCAAACTCATCGCGGTTGGCACGCCGTTTTTCTACAAGGCTGCCGTGGATGCGCTCGCCGGTGAGGGCCAGCAAGCCGCGTGGATGCTGGCCGCCGGGGCCATCGGCCTGACTGTGGCCTACGGCATGGCGCGGTTGATGAATGTGGGGTTTCAACAGCTCCGCGATGCGATCTTTGCCAAAGTCGGGCAGCGCGCGCTGCGGTCGCTTGCGCTGGAAACTTTTCAGCACATTCATAAAATGTCCCTGCGCTATCACACCACGCGCAAGACCGGGGGCCTCAGTCGGATCATTGAACGTGGGGTTAAGGGCGTTGATTTCCTGCTGCGCTTTCTGCTCTTTTCCATCGGTCCGCTGATCCTTGAGCTTATGCTCATCGGCATTGTGCTCTGGACGCTTTTTGATTTCTGGTATCTTGCCGTCGTAATGGGCGTCATCGCCGCCTATGTCTGGTTCACCTTCAAGGTCACGGAATGGCGCGTGAAGCTGCGCAAGGAGATGAACGACCAGGACACAGATGCCAATCAAAAGGCCATCGACAGCCTGCTGAATTTCGAGACGGTGAAATACTTCAACGCCGAGGGCCGCGAGGCCGCGCGATATGACAGCGCGATGGAGGGCTATGAAAGCGCCGCGCTCAAGACTTCCTATTCGCTGGCCTTCCTGAATTTCGGTCAGAGTTTCCTGATCACCAGCGGGCTGGTTATCGTGATGGTCATGGCCGCCATGGGCGTGCAGAGTGGCGCGCTGACCGTGGGTGATTTCGTTATGGTGAACGCTTACATGATCCAGATCACCATGCCGCTGAACTTTCTGGGTACAGTTTATCGCGAGATCCGGCAGGCTTTGGTCGATATGGGCGAAATGTTCGATTTGTTAGAGCAGGCACCAGATGTTGAGGATAAAATCGGTGCAAAAAGCCTGAAAATTGAAGGTGGCACGGTTGAGCTGGACGACGTTTTCTTTGGCTATGAGCCTGAAAGATCGATCCTGAAAGGTGTTTCGCTGAAAATCCCGGCCGGCAAGACTGTCGCTGTTGTTGGCCCCTCAGGTTCCGGTAAATCCACCATCGGGCGGCTCCTCTTTCGCTTCTATGACGTGCAGGAAGGGGCCCTGCGCATTGACGGTCAGGACGTGCGCGATGTGACCCAGGACAGCCTGCACGCCGCCATCGGTGTGGTCCCGCAAGACACGGTGCTTTTCAACGACACGGTGGGCTACAACATCGCCTATGGCCGAGACGGTGCCACGCAAGCTGAGATCGAGGAGGCCGCACAGGCCGCGCAAATCCACGAGTTCATCGCTAGCCTGCCACAGGGCTATGATACGCAGGTCGGGGAACGCGGGTTGAAGCTTTCCGGCGGGGAAAAGCAACGCGTCGGCATCGCGCGCACCCTGCTCAAGAACCCCGCGATCCTGCTTCTCGATGAGGCCACCAGCGCGCTCGATACCGAAACTGAGCAGGGCATCCAGGAGGCGTTGAAACTGGCGGGCACAGGCCGCACCGTGATCACCATCGCGCACAGGCTGTCCACCATCTCTGACGCCGACCAAATTGTCGTTCTAGAGGACGGCCATATTGTTGAGCGCGGCACGCATGAGGGGCTCATGGCGCGCGATGGCCGCTACGCCAGCCTCTGGCGACGTCAGGCGCGAGAGCGGGATGAAGTGGCGTAGGAACAATACCGGACTGTTTTGAGCCCAGTTTTGCTGTAAGTTTTTCTCACCCAAGGATTGGGTTGGAGGGCGGGTTAGAGCCCTTTTAGTCATTGGTCGCTTGGCAGCTCTTTGCATATGCAGCACGCCGCGAACGACGTTAAGCTGTCATACACGGCAGGTCCAACGCAGGGCCACGTTACGGGAAAAGCCTACGTAAAAAATACCTCGTTCTTTGCTTTCGTTCAGTAGAGATTTTGGGCCAAAAATTCTGCAATATCCGTTATTGACGCCTCGGCCTCAGGAATGCTCGGGTAGAACTCAAACACATGCCACATGCCTTCCCAAACTCTTAAATAGCTCGTGGCTCCGGATTCTCTCATTAGCCGGTCTAAACGAACACAGCCACTCAACAGGTAATCCCGCGTTCCACTGGTTACAAATACTGGGGGAATTGGTCATCGAAAGGTCCGTAAATCGGCGAAAGATCGGGGCTGGTCTGATCAGCGTTCTCTGGAATATACATTGAGCGAAATACGTCGATCTCGGACGCACGCAGAAATGGGTCGCGTCGGGCAACCCCACTATCCCCTAGGTTCTTGATATCCACCCAAGGCGACATGAGTGCCAGCGCGCGTGGAAGACGTTCTCCACGTGCCTTCAATCGGTGGACAGTTGCGAGAGCAAGATTTCCGCCGGCGGATTCTCCGCAAAGACATGCCCCAGGGTTTTCATTGAGCAGGGTAGAGATGACATCTTCACAGACATTTAGAGCTGCAGGGAATGGGTTCTCAGGAGCAAGTGGATAATGGGGGGCAATTACTCGCGCACCGGTTTTTTCGGCGAGTTTGGCTGAAATCGGCAAGTCCTCGAAAGGGCTGCCTACCGAAAACCCTCCCCCGAAAAGATAGATGATTTCACGATTGCCCCGTGGAACCGGCGGATCGATGACCATGCAGGTCACGCCCTCAATCATCCGTTCTGACAAGGTTACTCCTGTCACTTCTATCACATCGCTTGAGACTGGAGCGTTGGCTTCGCGCAACATCGCCCGAATCTCGGAGATTGGCTGGCCAAAATCCCTTAGGGTGGTTGCTATCGCCTGAGCTGCGAGCGTTTCTGCCTCGAGGCTGATTTCAGCGAACTCTTGGTTTGCTTCTTTTCTTGGCATGCAAATTCTCCTAAGAGGCCAGCTGGTTATTTTTGACGAGTCAGGTTCGGGTGCGAGGACAGAGTTTGCACGGTGGCGGACAATGACCAAACGGTTTCTATGACGGATCTCAGAGTATGTCGCAGTGTTGCTTGGGCTTGAACCGACCGCCTGCTCTACCCTCCGTTCGAGACACCGGGAGGCGCTCTTGGCTGTAGTATTTTCGCGACTGCGGCGAAAGCCCGCAACGTCCCGCATTGCAGACCTCTATACAAACGTACACCGAGCACGGGGAAACGCATGCATTACGTATCCGTAAGCCGTCAAAAACTCCGCTTGCACACCGCCTTATGCCCCCATAGAAGACCCCAGTGATTTTGACCGCCGCGGACGCCTCTGCGGCCAAAGATGCAATGGAAGGACGAACATGCAGGTCACAGAGACGTTGAAAGAAGGCCTCAAGCGCGGCTACACGATGACGCTTTCGGCCAAAGAGCTTGATGACAAGGTCATGGACAAGCTCAAGGAAGCGCAGCCGGACATCGAGATGAAGGGCTTTCGCAAGGGCAAGGTGCCGCTGCCACTGTTGAAAAAGCAGTTTGGTGAGCGCGTGATGGGCGAGGCCATGCAAGAGGCCGTCGACGGCGCGATGAATGCACATTTCGAGGAAACCGGCGAACAGCCCGCCGCGCGACCCGATGTGAAGATGACCAATGAGGATTGGAAACCGGGCGAGGATGTCGAGCTTGATATGAGCTACGAGGCGCTGCCGGACATCCCAGAGGTGGATCTGAGCAAGATCAAGGTGGAGCGTCTGGTGGCGAAGGCTGCGGACAAGGACATCAAAGAAGCGCTCGAAAACCTCGCCAAGACGGCGCAGGATTTCAAAGATCGCAAGAAGGGTACAAAGTCGAAAGACGGCGATCAGGTCGTTATGGATTTCGTGGGCCGTGTCGGCGGCGAGGCGTTTGATGGCGGCAGTGCAGAAGACTATCCTTTGGTTCTGGGGTCCAATAGCTTTATCCCCGGTTTTGAAGAGCAACTTGTCGGTGTCAAAGCCGGTGAAGAGAAAGTTGCGAAGGTCAAGTTCCCCGATGATTATCAAGCGCCCAATCTGGCCGGACAGGATGCTGAATTCACCTGCACAATCAAAGCGGTAAAAGAGCCTGTTGCGGCAGAAATTAACGACGCTTTGGCGGAGAAATATGGTGCTGAAAACCTGGACGCGCTGAAAGAGCAAATCGGTGAGCGTCTGGAATCTGAGTACACAGGCGCGGCACGCGCGGTGATGAAGCGTGGCATTCTTGATGAACTCGACAAGTTGGTGAGCTTTGAGCTTCCTCCTTCGATGGTCAAGGCCGAGGCGGATTCGATTGCACATCAGCTCTGGCATGATGAGAATCCGGATGTTGAAGGGCATGACCACCCCGAGATTGAGCCCACAGAAGAGCACACCAAACTGGCCGAGCGGCGCGTGCGCCTGGGCCTGTTGCTCGCGGAGCTGGGCAAAAAGGCCGAAGTGGATGTGACCGACGCAGAAATGACCCAGGCGGTTATGGAACAGGCGCGTCAGTATCCGGGGCAGGAACGTGAATTCTTTGAATTCGTTCAGCAAAACCCCCAGATGGGCCAACAGCTTCGCGCGCCGATCTTTGAGGAAAAGGTCATCGACCATATCGCTGGGCAAGCCAAGGTGACGGAAAAAGAAGTCACCAAAGCCAAGCTTGAAAAAGCGGTAGAGGCGCTGGACGAGTGATCCTTCACCACAGGTAAAGCAAACGGGCCGCCAGAATTGAGCGGCCCGTTTTTTGTGCGAGTGGTGGTGTTGATCAGGCGTCGTAGGCGCGTGTTCCCGGGGCGGGTGTGCCCGACAGCGCCTTTTGAAGCGCCAGGGCCGCAGCGCGTTCGCGTTCGGTATCTGCCGAAGCGATTTGATCACGCATATAGGTCTTCAGCTCTGGATCGAGCGCTGCCTCCGGGGTTGGCGTGAGGGCCGCTTCGACTTCTTCCTCGGAGACAAAGATGTTGCCTTCGACCCCGGCAAAAGCGCGGACCTTGTCAATTCGTTCCGAGGTGCAGTCAATCAGCGCGGCCAAGGCCTTGACCTTGCCCATGTCAGCGGTCTTGCCGACATAGCCATAAGGCGCATTGTCCGAGCGGTGCAGAATGCGATCCATCAACGGGTCAATCACCGTGATGATATCCGCGATGCCCGAGGATTTGGCATATTCCATGATCCCAACCATCAGTTCAGAGGTGGTGTAGGAGACCGTGTTTTTGCCATGCCCGCCGGAGAGGCGTTCTCGGTCCACGCAAAACCGCGTGGATTCCCAGATGGTTGCGCTGCGAAGCGGCGGCTCGCCATCGAGAATATCAAAGAACACATCTGACAGCATATGAGGGCCTGTCGTCTGCAAAAGACGCGCGCAGCCTGTCACGTTGTAACGGTCGTCGAGTGTGATCACATAAGCTGGATCAAGCCCGTCAAAGAGGTCGATTTCCCGACCATTTCGCACATTTACATCCCAGCCCATGCGACCCTGGAAAACCCGCGCGCGCAACTGGTACATTTGATCAAGTATGGTTTTGAAACGATGTTTATTGAGGGCGTCTACTACTAACAACATAGTCTTTTCCTTCCCTTTTTGGTGCGACTGGGAAGGAGGATAGAGGCCACTCAGATTTTGGATATTGGGGGAATCCCGTAGTGCGGTTTGAGAATGCTCAAATTGCTACGGAATGAGATCATCCCGGTGCGATCAAACCAAGACTGACAGCCCGTCCAACGGCCTGGGCGGTTGTTAAAGTGCAAAGTTTTTCGCGACTTGACCTGAGGTGGACTTCGACGGTGCGCACGGAAATCGACAGGATGTCGCCCACATCCTGCTGCGATTTGCCCGCGGCAATCCATTGCATGATTTCCAGCTCACGCGTTGAGAGGGCCGTGCGTTGAAGCAGATAAGACAGTTGCTCTGTGTGCATGACCGTGTCGTGCAGGTTCACCGCAAGCGTCTGGAGCTGTTGAATGACCTCGGATTTCAGCTTGACCCAGTCCGGGGTCGACAATTCCGAGGTAACGCTCAGGAGACCCGTGTCGCCAAATGGACCGCGGACCGGCACAGTGAGGCCTGACTGAGGCAGGCTGAAATCCCGCGCGCGGTTGAAGACAGACTGAAATCCAAGGTCCTGTTCAAGCCGTTGCCAATCCACAGGGGCGATGCTGCGCGACGCGGCTTTGAGCGTTGGATCAACGAGATGGAAGCGTTCATCCATGTAATGCTCTTTCCAGGTATCTGGATAGGTCGTGAACGCATGGACCTTTCCCGAAATGGGATTGGTCGACGCGTAAGAGGCATAATCCAGGCCAAGTGTGTCACAGACCGTGTTAAGCTGTTCTACAAAATCCACTTGGCCTTTGGGCGCTTTCGCCAAGTCAATGAGACTTGTGTACGGGGTCATAGCGGCCGTTTGTTGGCTGGCGGCGGCAAGGGGTTCATTTCAGGGGAGGACAAAGCACGCATTTGCATGAGAACGCGGGTTTTACTTGTTGCGGGGAGCAAGTCGAACTGCTCCAACATGTCTTCTACGTCTTTGCTGTTTTGGTCCCCGGACGGATCATCCTGAAACAGGCGGACGACCGAAACACCTAAACAATCCGCGATCAACCAAAGCTGCGACGGTAAAATGCGCCGTGCGCCAGTTTCATAGTCCTGCATGTGGTCAATTGGGACACCAAGTGCATGCGCGAGATCCGCCATGGTCAAACCCTTGTGCTGGCGAAGAGCGCGGACTCTTTGTCCGATGAGTTTATCAATTTGCATGTCACACCCCAAAATACTACCTTAAGTAGAGTAACACATTTTAAGGTTGTTTCAATAAGATTTGCGCGCGTTGCGTCCTCCAAGAAGAAACCGCCTGACTTAACTCAAGTCAGGCGGTCTAATGTTCAGACTTTAAAGTAGTTTCAGCTATCTTCGTCTGTTGTCCCGGCGTCGTCTGTCGGCTCTTCCGGCAGGACATCCTCCACCGCCTCGGCCAGATCGGCGTCATCACTTGCTGCCGATCCAATGTCGTCAAAGAGCTCCGCAATTTCAAAGTCAGCCGCTTCTTCTTCTTCTGCGGCCAGTTCCTGAATCGTCTTGCCGGATGCCTGCAGTTCGGCTTCTTCCTGTGAACGTGCAACGTTCAGTTGGATTGTCGCATCTACTTCAGGGTGCAGGTTGACCAGCACGTCGTGCAGACCAAGCTCTTTGATCGGGCCAGTCAGCGCGACTTGCTTGCGGTCAACCGTAAACCCGGCCTCGGTCGCGGCTTCGGCGGCGTCACGTGTGGTGACGGAGCCATAAAGCGACCCGGCGTCGGAGGCTTGGCGAATCACGATGAACTGTTGGCCATTGAGTTTTTCGGCCAGCGCATCGGCTTCTTTCTTGGTCTCAAGGTTGTTGGCCTCAAGCTGGGCTTTCTGCGCTTCAAACTGAGCGATGTTGACCTCGGAGGCCGACAAGGCTTTTTTCTGAGGCAGAAGGAAGTTGCGGGCAAAGCCTGGCTTTACGTCCACAACATCACCCATCTGGCCCAGTTTGGCGACGCGTTCGAGAAGGATTACTTGCATGTCAAATTTCCTTCTTACTTCACAGCGTAAGGCAGCAAAGCCAGGAAGCGGGCGCGTTTGATGGCACGGGCCAATTCACGCTGCTTTTTGGCGGATACTGCGGTGATACGGGAGGGCACGATCTTGCCGCGCTCAGAGATGTAGCGCTGCAGGAGTTTTGTGTCCTTGTAGTCGATCTTGGGTGCATTCTCGCCTGAGAAGGGGCACACTTTACGACGACGGAAAAATGGTTTTGTTGCCATGGTTTACAGTCCTTTTCTCAAGCTGATCAGCTGCGGCGTTCGCGGCGGTCACCACGCTCTTCGCGTTTTTGCATCTGGATGGACGGGCCTTCGGCATGCTCGTCGACCTTGATGGTCAAAACGCGCATCACATCATCATGCAGACGCATCAGGCGTTCCATTTCCTGAACAGCCTCGGCAGGCGCGTCAGTCTTCAGAAAGGCATAGTGGCCCTTGCGGTTTTTGTTGATCTTGTAGGCCATCGTTTTGACGCCCCAGTATTCGGATTCGACGATCTTGCCGCCATTGTCCGAAAGGACGGTTCCAAAATGTTCGATAAGGCCTTCAGCTTGCGTGTTGGACAAGTCCTGGCGCGAGATAAAAACATGCTCATAGAGCGGCATGTGTGGTTCCACTTCTGTCTAGGCGCATTTCAAAGGCGGGCCATTTGCCTTTCGCGACCCATCCACGAGAGACTGCGCGGTTCAAATGTTTGAGCGAAAGGAAGCCGGGCTATACGATGGATCGTCTGTTTGCGCAAGCGGGGAAGGCCAGAGCAGGCTGCCCGTAGGGCAAATCGCCACGACCCTGCCGAATGCTGGCCCCATTTCTGTCGCGATTGCTTGGCAAAATCTTTTTTCAAGTTCGACTGGAATAGGCTTTGACAAGGCAGGACAATGACGGCTGTTTCTGATCACTCCGACACGCAAACCCATGATATGACGGATGCGATACTGGAACCAACGGAACGTGCCAGTTCTGCACGGCGAGCAATTGCCTCATGCGCCGGTGGCGCGCTCTACATGGCAGCTTTGGGGATCTGGTTGGTGCCAGCCGAAGACAGCGCGATGCAGCTGATCAAGCTGGTGGCGTCCTGTTTGATGGTGGCGGCCGGTGCGTTTCTGTTTCATGGCGTCTCGGCGCGCGCGCGCGAGCCGGAAGTGCAGGTAGATCTCATTACACGACAGCTTCGGGTTTATGAATACGACAATCGTGGACGGGCGGTTTTGAAAGCGTGTCATGAGATGGATGATCTGCAAGAGCTTTCGCTGCGCAAGGACCGGTTGCGTGCTCGCGATGAGCAAGGCGAATTGATGGTCGATGTCGAAATCGGCGAGGAAGAAGGTAAGGCACTATTGCGCAGCCTGAAAGCACAGTAGTTTTCCGATCTCAGCCCAAGCATGTTTTAACAGTTGTGCGTGATCGGGCCTGTTTCTGTTCGTCATTCCACACAAAGTGTTGAAAAGTACCAACTTGCTCTGGAGCTCGTATGCTCCATTTTAAAGCGCATGGTCCATTTGACACGCCAAGGAGCACAGACATGAAACGTATTGCCACCGCCGCGATCCTCGCACTGGCGACCACCACAACAGCGGCTTTTGCGGCGCCTGAGAAGTACACACTCGATGCCAGCCATAGCCAGGTGATGTTCTCTTACAACCACTTAGGGTTTTCCACGACGTACAACATGTTCTCCGGATTTGAAGGTGAGATCATGTTTGACAAGGATGATCCGGCGGCCTCAAGCGTAACTGTCGCAATGCCGGTCAAATCATTGTTCACAGGCTGGGAAGCGCGTTTCACTCACTTTATGGCCGATGATTTCTTTGGCGCGAAAGATGGTGACATGATCACGTTCACGTCGACCGGAATCGAAGTGACCGGTGACAACACAGCCCAAATCACCGGTGATCTGACCGTGAATGAAGTTACGCAATCCGTGGTGCTTGATGCCACCATGAACCAGAGCGGTCCAAACCCGCTGAACGGCAAAGAGTGGGCCGGGTTTGATGCCACGACAGTGATCAAGCGGTCCGATTTTAACCTGGGAGCTTTCGCGCCAAACGTAAGCGACGAGCTGGATGTGCGGATTTCTATCGAGGCTGGTAAGGCCGAGTGATCCGCAGCTGAGACAGGAGTTATTGTGGCCCAGGATGAAAATCCTGGGTCTTTTTTGTTCTGGCGTACTGCACGCAAAATTTAGCGCATCCTTGTGCCAGTTCGCTATCAGGCAACAGGATGCCGATTTGTGTCTATCCCAAAACCTTGAGTTGAGGCATTTTACGCTATGCCCGAAATTAAGATGGGCGTTCCCTCATGAAGGTTTGGCTGCCATGATCATCTACCCGACATTAGAACTTCACAATGGTAAATGTGTGTCACTCACGCGGGGTCGATTGGAGGACCCTGTTCTTTGGCATGTTGATCCACTTGAGACCGCCAAAGGGTTTGCGGCGGCAGGTGCTGAATGGATGCATGTCACCGATATCAATGCGCTTGCAGGAGAGGGCAACAACAATGATCTGCTGGAAGAGATCATTCGCTCTGCGGGCATTCCCGTACAACTTGGCGGCGGGTTTCGGTCGCGTGAAGTTGTAGAGCGCTGGATCGAGAAAGGGGCCGGTCGCATCGTGATTGGCACGATGGCGGCCTATGAGCCCGAGATGGTGCGCGAGTTGGCCAAGTGGCATCCTGATCAGATCGTGCTGGCCGTGGATATATTTCAAGGCTCCGTGATGACCGAAGGCTGGCGGACGCAAAGCGCGTTTGATCCTGCCACCTTCGTGCGTGCCTTCGATGAAGCTCCGCTGGCCGGGATTATCGTGACGGATATCGATGCCGACATCGAAGACACCGACGGCTCTGTGGGCGTGATTTCGGGCCTTGCGGCTGAGACGCGGCATCAGGTGATTGCACGTGGAACGGTGCGCATGGCCGACGATGTGTCGTTGCTGAAATATGTGCCGAATATCTCGGGTGCGATCATTGGGCGCGCGCTTTTGTCCAAGGACGTCGATCTGGCGGAGGCGCTGGAGTTGGCACAGGCCACGCCGGAGCCGGTTGCGGATTTCCAGTAGAGCTGCTGCTCAATTGCAGACAATTCAAGGAAGAGCGGCGATGCGCGGCTCTTCGCCTTGATGGGCTTGCCCATGGGGGGTAAGGCGCGCTAAGAGCAGCGAAAGAATTTAGGAAGAGGGCAGCAGTATGCGGCGTGTCGTTGTCACCGGCCTTGGGCTGGTCACTCCCCTGGCTTCGGGCGTTGAAGAAACTTGGAGCCGTCTTTTGGATGGACAGTCTGGTGCGGGCACGATCACCCGGTTTGATCCGGTCAATGTTGCGACGAAATATGCCTGCGAAGTGCCGTTAGGCGATGGCAGCGACGGTACGTTCTGCACTGACGACTACATGGAGCCCAAAGAGCGCCGGAAAGTGGATGACTTTATCTGCTATGGCGTTGCTGCGGCGGATATGGCGGTCCGCGATGCGAACTGGATGCCAGAAGATGAGGAAAGCCGCTGTCGCACCGGCGTGATGATGGGCTCTGGGATTGGCGGGCTGCGCTCGATCGAAGAGACCACGAATATTATCCGCGACAAGGGCGTGCGGCGCGTCTCGCCATTCTTTATTCCCGGTGCGCTGATCAATCTGATCGGCGGTCAGGTGAGTATTCGCTATGGGTTCAAGGGGCCGAACCACGCGGTTGTCACGGCCTGTTCAACGGGTGCGCATGCAATTGGCGATGCCTCGCGGCTGATTATGTTTGGCGATGCCGATGTGATGGTGGCGGGCGGGGCTGAGGCGTCGATCTGCGAGATCGGGATTGCCGGGTTCAATGCATGCAAGGCGCTGTCGACAAAGCGCGCAGATGATCCCAAGGCGGCAAGTCGCCCTTATGACGCGGATCGGGACGGGTTTGTTATGGGCGAAGGCGCGGGCATGGTTGTGCTTGAGGAGTATGAGCACGCCAAAGCGCGCGGTGCCAAGATTTACGCCGAAGTCTTGGGGTATGGGTTGTCTGGAGATGCCTATCACATCACTGCGCCCAGCGAGGATGGCGATGGCGGCCTGCGCGCAATGCAGGCGGCGTTGAAGAATGCGGGTCTGACACCGGCGGATGTAGACTACATCAACGCGCATGGCACATCGACCATGGCGGATACGATTGAGTTGAAGGCGGTTGAGACGCTGTTGGGCGATGCGGCCTCGAACGCGACGATGTCATCGACCAAATCATCCACCGGGCACCTCTTGGGCGCGGCGGGTGCGATTGAAGCGATCTTCTCAATCCTCGCGGTGCGCGATCAGGTGGCACCGCCCACGATCAACCTCGACAATCCGGCCGTGGAGACACCGTTGAACCTCGCGGCGAATGCCAAGCAAGAACGTGAGATCAATGTGGCGCTTTCCAATAGCTTTGGCTTTGGCGGCACCAACGCTTCGTTGTGTGTTGGGAAGGTGCGGTAATGTGGCGCAACATCGCCTCGAATTTCCTGACTTTGCTGGTGGTGATTGTCTTCCTGCTGGGGGGCGCGATCCTTTGGGGGCAAAACCAGTATAGCAGCGCAGGCCCTTTGGAAGAGCCGATCTGCCTTCAGGTGCCGCGCGGCAGTTCGATGCGCGGGATTTCGGAAAACCTAGCCGAACAGGGCGCGGTCTCAAACGGTTCGATCTTTCGGATTGGTGTGGATTATGCGGACAAGACGCAGCTCTTGAAAGCGGGTAGCTGGTTGATCCCCGAAGGATCGAGCATGAACGAGATTGCCGATATCATCACGCGCGGCGGGGCGAGTACCTGTGGCACGGAAGTGGTGTATCGGGTCGGGGTGAATTCGGCGCAGGCTGAAGTCAGAGAGCTGGATCCTTCAACCAACAGGTTTGTGGAACGTGTAGCGTTTGCCGTGGGAGAGGACGTGCCCGCCGACTACACCGAAGTCCGCGAGCAAGCCGATACGCGATACCGTGTTGCCGTGGCCGAAGGTGTGACCAGCTGGCAGATCGTGAATGCGTTGAATTCGATAGATGCGCTGGAAGGTGAGGTCGCTGAGGTGCCGCCGGAGGGCAGCCTGGCGCCTGACAGCTATGAATTCAGCTCCGGGGATGACCGTGCCAGCGTGATCCAGCGGATGCGGGACGCGCAAGATGCGATCCTGGCTGAGATCTGGGAAGAGCGCGATGAGGGTATACCTCTCACAGAGCCTTATGAGGCACTGATCCTTGCGTCAATCATCGAAAAGGAAACCGGGGTGGCCGAAGAACGTGGGCAGGTGGCCAGCGTCTTTACAAATCGCCTCAGGCAGGGGATGCGTCTTCAGACGGACCCGACCGTGATTTACGGGATTACCAATGGCGAAGGTGTTTTGGGCCGTGGTCTGCGGCAAAGCGAGTTGCGACGCGCGACGCCCTACAACACCTATGTCATCGAAGGCTTGCCCCCGACGCCAATTGCCAATCCCGGACGCGACAGTATCGAGGCGGCGGTGAAGCCGTTGGAGACGGACTACATCTTCTTTGTGGCTAAAACGCTCAATCCGCGGGACGGGCATCTCTTTGCGGAAACGCTGGAAGAGCATAACCAGAACGTCGCTGCCTACCGCGCGCTGGAGCGGGCGCAGGACGACCAATAGCATTTTCCACGGCCTGAACCATGTGTTGCGGCCCCCGATCGGGGTGCGCACGGTTTGCGTAATGTTTGTTAAGCCTGATTGAGCAGAGTTGTCTCACGTGCCTTAGCGGGTCGGGGGTATTGCCCCGCTTCTCAGGCGCTGTCGAAACAAACACCAATGAGGTCAAAACCCCGCTTATGCCCTTGATTACAATCAGTGAAACTCCCAGCGGATTGACCGAGGCGGTTGACACGCTGGAACGTCAGCTTGCCGATATGCGCAAGGAGCTGTCGGCGATGTATGATCGGGTCCAGCTTGGTGAATTCGGCGAGTTGAAGAATGCATCCAAGGTGATTGCCGACATCCGGCAATGGCTCAGGATCGCCATCGAAGCGGAGGCGCAACTTGCAAACCGAGAAAAACAAGAGCTTGGCATCAGCCTGTCCTACGGACTCGATCTTGACCGGGCAAAAGAGACGATTGGATGTGAACTGGATCGTCTCAGAAGAGCCCGAGATACAGGCGGAGTTTCTCGACAATCTGAGTGACGGTGAAACGATGGCCTTGCCCTATCTCTTTGAGTTTTGGGCGATGGATCATCAATTGCCACCGACGGGTAAGTGGCGGTCCTGGGTGATCATGGGGGGCGCGGCGCGGGAAAGACGCGTGCTGGGGCCGAATGGGTGCGTGCACAGGTTGAAGGGTCACGGCCGCTTTATCCGGGCAAGTGCCGGCGTATGGCTTTGGTTGGGGAAACGATTGACCAGGTGCGTGAGGTCATGGTCTTTGGCGAGAGTGGCATTCTGGCCTGTTCTCCGCCTGACCGGCGGCCTGTTTGGCAGCCAACACGCAAGCGGCTTTTGTGGCCCAACGGGGCAATAGCGCAGATTTTCTCGGCGCATGACCCTGAGAGCCTGCGCGGCCCGCAATTTGATGGGGCCTGGGTGGATGAAATGGCCAAATGGCGAAAGGCGCGGGAAACGTGGGACATGCTGCAATTTGGGTTGCGGCTTGGGGGAGACCCGCGTGTGTGCGTCACCACCACGCCGCGCAATATCGGGGTTCTCAAAGAGCTGCTGGAACGCGACTCGACGGTCATCACCCATGCCGCGACTGAAGCCAATCGCGCGCGTTTGGCGCAGAGTTTCCTTGAGGAGGTGCAGGCGCGGTATGCGGGCACGCTCTTGGGGCGGCAGGAACTGGAAGGACTTTTGATCGACAAGGTGGACGGGGCGCTTTGGACGCCCTCGGGTCTTGAAGCGGCGCGTATTGATGAGGTGCCGGAACTTGACCGGATTGTTGTCGCGATTGATCCGCCTGTAACGGGGCGGGCCGGGTCGGATGAATGTGGGATCGTGGTGGCGGGCGCCGTGACCAAGGGACCGGTGCAGGATTGGCGGGCCTATGTGCTGGCCGATGGCAGCATTGGAGAGGCCAGTCCGATGACCTGGGCAAGTGCCGCAATCAGAGCGATGGAACAGTTTGGGGCGGATCGTTTGGTGGCAGAGGTCAACCAAGGGGGTGACATGGTGGCAGAGGTGATCCGCAATGTGGATCCGTTGGTACCGGTAAAAACCGTCCATGCGACACGCGGCAAGACGGCGCGAGCCGAGCCGGTGGCGGCGCTCTATGAGCAGGGCCGGGTGAAGCATGTGCGCGGCCTGGCTGAACTGGAAGACCAGATGTGTGCGATGAGCGTCAAGGGATTTGAAGGCGCAGGCAGCCCCGACCGGGTGGATGCACTGGTCTGGGCTTTGAGCGAATTGATGATCGAACCGGCCGCGCAATGGCGCAACCCTCAGGTGCGTACGGTCTAATAAACCTTTCGTAAACCTTTGCGGTTTTGATGTCCATCGAGGTTGAGAGCAGCAGGTTTTCAGCAAGGTGACGGGTCAAGGAGACCTCAGATATGGTACTGAAATTATTTCGCAATTCTCGCGTTCAACGAGCTGCGCCCGAACAAAAGGCAAGTGCCGTGGGTCGCGCCGCGGCCTGGCACAGTGCAGGGCGCGTGGCGTGGTCTCCGCGCGATGCGGCGACATTGACGCGCACGGGGTTTCTGGGCAATCCGGTTGGATTTCGCTGTGTGAAGATGGTGGCCGAGGCGGCGGCGTCTTTGCCGCTCGTCTTGCAGGACCGTCAGACACGATATTCCGAGCATCCGGCCTTGGATCTGGTGCGGCGGCCCAATCCGGTGCAGGGGCGTGCGGAGCTCTTTGAGGCTCTATACGGCCAACTTCTGTTGACCGGGAACGGGTATCTTGAGGCGGTTGCCTCACCTGAGGGTGGCTTGCCCATGGAATTGCACGTGTTGCGGTCGGACCGTATGAGCGTCGTGCCGGGCAGTGATGGCTGGCCCGTGGGATATGAATACAGTGTCGGTGGCCGCGCGCATCGGTTTGATGTGGGCGAGGGGCCATCTCCGGTCTGCCATATCAAGAGCTTTCACCCACAAGATGACCATTACGGCGTGTCGCCGATGCAGGCTGCGGCGCGGGCGGTGGATGTGCACAATTCGGCGGCGCATTGGTCCAAGGCTCTTTTGGACAATGCGGCACGCCCAAGCGGTGCGATTGTGTTCTCTGGTGCGGATGGTCAAGGTACGCTCTCGCATGATCAGTATGACCGGTTGGTCAATGAGATGGAGAGCCACCATCAGGGCGCGCGCAATGCCGGGCGACCGATGCTGCTTGAAGGCGGGCTGGATTGGAAGCCGATGGGCTTTTCGCCCTCGGACATGGAATTCCAGAAAACCAAGGAGAGTGCGGCGCGTGAGATTGCGCTGGCCTTTGGGGTGCCGCCGATGCTGCTCGGGATTCCGGGTGATGCGACCTATGCCAATTACCAAGAGGCCAACCGCGCTTTTTACCGGCTGACAGTGCTGCCCTTGGTGTCGCGAGTGGCGGCGAGCGTGGCGGATTGGCTTTCTAGCTATTCCATTGATGTGTTCGAGCTTCGACCTGATCTGGATCAGGTGCCAGCTCTTTCAGCAGAGCGTGATGCCCAATGGACACGGGTCACAGCGGCGACATTCTTGAGTGATGATGAAAAGCGCGCATTGCTTGGTCTGGCGACGAAGGGTGCGGGCGCATGAACTCTGATGACACAAACAACGACCTAGACGGGCTTTATGCCTCGTTTGACGGCACGCAAGCCATGTTTCGGCATGTGGAGCGGCGGCTGACCTCGCTGGAGCTGAGCGTTGCGGCGATGGAGACCGAGCGTGCGGTAAGCGAGGAAAAACAGAAGTTCATGGATTCGCGTTTTAACCAAATTGACCGAAGGCTGGAAAAGATCGACGGGCATGTTTCGCGGCTGGTCTGGCTTATCATCGCGGCCATTCTGGGGGGGTTCATGTCGTTTGTTATGCAGGGGAGTATGCTTGGTGTTTAAGTTCACGAAATTCTCCAGCAGCTTGCTGGTGGTTGGCATGTCGCTCGCCTTGACACCTGCGTTTTTTGCGGTCGGACCGGTCCTTGAGGCGCGTTGGTTTCCCGTGGTGCGGGACGTGGAACTGAGCCACGATGAGGAAACCCGCGAAGGCACGAGTTTTTATGTACGATTCCGCAAAGTGCGGCACTGCGAGTTTCTCGCGCTGGTCTGGTACGAGGGGCCGGTGCGGTTGAGCGTGGATTTTGAGCCACATGGTGAGGATATCCCCGAAACGCGCCCATTGGGCGCGCAGTATGCCGGACCTTGGCTGGTGCGCGATTTGCACGGCATCAAGGACAGTCGGGCCCATGTCTATCACCGCTGTCATCCGCTTTGGACGACGATCACCACATTTTTCGAAGGTTAACGTCCGCGGAAGCGTGGACGAAAGGAGCAAAAAGATGCAGATCGAAACCGGGCTTGAGCGCAAGTTTTGCCGATTTGATGATGACCTGACGGTGACTGATGGCACGCGCATCGAAGGGTATGCCAGCTATTTTGGCCGCAAGGACCGTGGCGGCGATGTGGTTGAGCGCGGGGCGTATTCCGGGTCGTTGCGGCGGCTTGCCGAAGAAGGGCGCCGGATCAAGATGCTTTGGCAGCATGATCCGGCCCAGCCTATCGGTGTCTGGGACGAGGTGCGCGAAGACGACAAGGGGCTTTATGTCAAGGGCCGGCTTCTGGATGGCATAGAGCGCGCCCGAGAAGCGGCCACGTTGATTGCAGCACAGGCCATTGACGGGCTGAGCATTGGCTATCGCACCGTCAAGGCGGTGAAAGATGACAAGGGCCAGCGGCTCTTGAAGGAACTGGAGCTTTGGGAGGTGTCGCTTGTGACCTTCCCTATGCTGCCCAGTGCGCGGGTGGGGGCCAAGGACGATACCCTGGTCAGCGACACTTTGCGTGAATTGGCGGCGGCCCTTGAGGACGCCCGACAGGAGATCGCGCAGATGTAGTGGCGCGCCCCTAACCACGAAACCAAACAGGATCGAGAAATGAGCAACACCGAGACGCGGTCTCGGGCCGGGGAAGATCTGTCTCCGGTCACCGAGATCAAGGCCGCCATGGCGGGATTTGTCAGCGACCTCAAAGGCTTTCAGGCCGACATTCAACAGCGACTTCAGCAACAGGACGACAAGATGACAAAGATGGAACGTAAATCAATGGGGCCCAAACGCCCGGTACTTTCGCAAAATGCGCAAGCCGATGCGCCACATCAAAAGGCGTTCGGGTCTTACCTGCGCTCAGGCAACGATGATGGCCTGCGGGGGCTGGAGTTGGAAGGCAAGGCGCTGAGCACAGCCGTTGCGGCGGAAGGTGGGTATCTGGTTGATCCAGAGACTTCGGCCACGATCAAAAGCGTTCTGGGCAGCACCGCGTCGGTGCGTGCGATTGCTAATGTGGTCGAGGTCGAAGCCACGTCTTATGATGTGCTGATCGACCACACGGATATAGGTCATGGCTGGGCCTCTGAGACCGGTGATGCAACCGAGACGTCAACACCGTCGATTGATCGGATTTCCATTCCACTGCACGAGCTCAATGCGCTGCCGAAGGCATCGCAACGCCTGCTGGATGACAGCGCGTTTGATATTGAAGCCTGGCTGGCTGGCCGCATTGCCGACAAGTTTGCCCGCGCAGAGGCGGCGGCATTTGTGAATGGCGATGGTGTAGACAAGCCAACTGGCTTTCTGACGCATTCAATTGTGGCCAATGGCGGCTGGAGCTGGGGCAATCTGGGCTATGTGGCCACCGGCGCAGACGGCGATTTCAACGGGGCGGACGCGATTGTTGATTTGGCCTATGCGCTTGGCGCGCAGTACCGCGCAAATGGCACATTTGTGATGAATTCCAAGACGGCTGGTGCCGTGCGCAAGCTGAAGGATGCCGATGGGCGGTTCCTGTGGTCAGATGGTCTGGCTGCTGGGGAGCCTGCGCGTTTGCTGGGCTATCCGGTGCTGATTGCCGAGGACATGCCGGACATTGCAAGTGACGCGACCGCGATTGCATTCGGGGATTTCAGCGCAGGCTATACTGTGGCGGAACGCCCTGATCTGCGGGTGCTGCGCGATCCGTTCTCGGCCAAGCCGCATGTTCTGTTCTACGCCACCAAGCGCGTGGGCGGTGATGTGAGCGACTTTGCGGCGATCAAACTGCTGAAATTCGGCCTGACCTGAGCCTTGGCTCTTGTGATCGGGGGTATGCGCCCCCGGTCTTGACCTGCGCATCTTGCGAGCGACCAGGCGCGTCTCCTTGGTTTGGTGTGAGATCGGGTGCGTGGTATCGAGCAAGGAGATGTGTTGGAATTTCTGGAGTGAAACCATGATGTTAATTGAAGAGACTGCCGTTTCTCAATCCGCGCTCCCGCTGGATGAGTTCAAGTCGCATCTCAAAATGGGAACCGGATTTTCAGATGCGGATGTGCAGGATCCGTTGCTGGAGAGCTATCTGCGTGCGGCTGTGTCGGCGATTGAGGCGCGTACTGGAAAAATTCTGATCACGCGCAGCTTTTCATGGTCACTGACCCGGTGGTGGGATGCCTCGGGTCAGGCCCTTCCAGTGGCACCAGTGAGCGACGTGATCTCACTCATTTTGCGCAACCGGATTGACGAAGAAGAAACCATCGACAGCTCGCATTATGTGCTGGAGCGGGACGCGCAACGCCCCATCCTGCGGCCCGCGGGCAGTGCTTTGCCCGGGGTGCCTCCGGGTGGGGTTGTGGAGCTCTCATTCGTGGCGGGCTACGCCAGCGATTGGGGCGGGTTGCCCGCCGATCTTGGGCAGGCAGTCATTCTACTGGCGGCGTATTACTATGAGAACCGTCATGACACCGGGCGCGGCGAGACCGACATGCCGTTTGGCGTCAAATCCCTGATCGAGCGTTACCGGACAGTCCGGCTTTTGAGCGGAGGGCGTTTGTCATGAACGGCCCTCGTCTCAACCGGCATTTGATGCTGGAACATCGGGAACGCACGCCGGATGGTGCCGGTGGATTTGATGACACATGGGTGTCCCTGGGCGCGGTTTGGGCCGACGTCCAGGCGCGCACGGGCCGTGATGCTGCAGGGGAAGCGGTGAGCCTGTCGACGACTGGGTATCGCATCATCGTGCGAGCGGCCCCATATGGTGCGCCGTCGCGTCCCACTCCGGGTCAGCGATTTCGCGAAGGTCTACGCATTTTTCGCATTCAGGCCGTGGCCGAAGCAGATGCGCATGCGCGCTACCTGACCTGTTTTTGCGAAGAGGAGGTGGCGCTATGAGTTACGGCGCTTCAGCCGCTTTGCAGGCAGCAGTTTTTCAACGTTTGACGGCGGACACCGCTTTGAATGGTCTGGTGGCAGGCGCGATTTATGATGCGCTGCCCCAGGGCAGTCTGCCCCCTGTCTATGTGACGCTCGGACCTGAGGACGCACAGGTGCAATCAGATGTCACCGGGCAGGGGGCATGGCACCGGTTCACGGTATCGGTGGTGACAGAGGCCGCCGGATTTCATGCCGCCAAGCAGGTGGCAGCGGCGATCAGTGATGCGCTTGTGGATGCGCCTTTGATGCTGAGCCGGGGGAGGCTCTCTTCGCTCAATTTTTACCGCGCCCGGGCACAGCGCGAAGGCACCGGCGCGCTCAGGCGGATCGACCTCATCTTTCGCGCGCGTGTGGACGACACCGCGTAACCCCAACAGTTTCGGAGACAGACATCATGGCAGTGCAAAATGGCAAAGACCTTTTGGTCAAGATCGACCTTACAGGCGACGGAAACTTTCAGACTGTGGCGGGCCTGCGGGCCACCCGGATCAGCTTCAACGCAGAGAGCGTAGATGTCACGAGCCTGGAATCCGCAGGTGGTTGGCGCGAGTTACTGGCCGGGGCGGGTGTGAAATCAGCCGCGATCAGCGGCTCGGGCATTTTCCGGGATGAAAGCAGCGATGAACGTGCGCGGCAGATCTTTTTCGATGGAGAAATGCCGGATTTTCAGGTGGTGATTCCGGATTTCGGCACCATTGAAGGGCCGTTTCAGGTGAGTTCCATTGAATATGCGGGCACGCATGACGGCGAAGCGACCTATGAGTTGGCGCTCTCGTCAGCTGGCCAACTCAGCTTTGTGGCGGCGTAAAGGGCATGTCGAACCCCTATGCCGGAGAAGTGGCGCTTGTGATTGATGGCAAGCGCCACGTGCTGAAGTTGACGCTTGGGTCTCTTGCCGAGCTTGAGGCAGGGCTTGAGGCGGACTCTCTGCTGGCGCTGATCAAGCGGTTCGAGGCCGGTGGATTTTCCAGCCGCGATGTTCTGGCACTGATTGTGGCCGGGCTGCGCGGAGGTGGGTGGACTGGCGCGGCCGAGGATCTGCTCAGTGCAGAGATTGAGGGTGGACCGGTGGGCGCAGCGCGTGCGGCGGCGGAGCTTTTGACGCGCGCATTTTTGAGTGCTGATAGCGCATGAGTGGGGCGGGTACAGAGCGGTTTGACTGGGCCGGGTTGATGCAGGCCGGGATTGGCATGCTGCGTCTATCGCCGGCGATATTCTGGGCGCTGACGCCGGCTGAGTTTGAACTGATGCTGGGCAAGCCTACCGGGTTCAAACCTCTTAAACGCGCGCGGTTGGAAGAATTGCTTTCGGCATATCCCGACCAACGAAACGAGGTGAAACATGACTGAGATCGGCGGGCTTGATGAACTGGATGCGCAGATTGCAGCGCTGGATGAAAACCTGGGCGCGGCAAGCGATATGGCGGCGGCGTTCAACAACGAGATGGCGCGCGTGAAGCTCAGCTTTGCGGGCACCGGCCAAGATGCGGCGCGTATGGAGCGTAGCTTTAGCCGAGGGCTGACCAAAGCGATGCGCAGCGCGGTTGTGGATGGTGACAGCCTGTCTGACTCCCTGCGCAATTTGGCCAATTCCATGGTGAACTCGGTGTTCAACGCCGCCGTTCGGCCTGTCACCAATCAGGTGGGTGGATTGATCTCAGATGGGATCGGGGCGCTGGTGGGCAATCTGCTTCCGTTTGAGAAGGGCGGCAGCTTTGCTCAGGGCAGGGTGCAACCGTTTGCTAATGGGGGCGTGATCGGCGGGCCAACGACGTTTCCAATGCGCGGTGGCATGGGTCTGATGGGGGAGGCCGGACCCGAGGCGATCATGCCACTGGCACGTGGGGCCGATGGCAAGCTGGGGGTGCGCGGTGGGGGTGGCCAACCGATCAGCGTGGTGATGAATGTCTCGACCCCCGATGTTGAGGGGTTCCGCCGCTCACAGGCACAGATCGCCGCCCAACTGGGGCGCGTGATCGGGCGCGGCAATCGCAATCGCTAAATCAAGGGGCAGAGCATGAGCTTTCACGAGATACGTTTTCCGGCGAGCCTGAGTTTTGGCTCGATTGGCGGGCCAGAGCGGTACACGGATGTGGTCACGCTGGCCAATGGATTTGAAGAGCGTAACACGCCCTGGCGTCATTCGCGCAGGCGCTATGACGCGGGCGTGGCCATGCGCAGCCTCGATGATATCGAGACGCTGATCGCGTTTTTTGAGGCACGGCAAGGGCAGATCTACGGGTTCCGCTGGAAGGATTGGACGGATTACAAATCCTGCCCGGCGCTCGGTGAGATTGCCTATGAAGATCAGATCATTGGCACCGGAGATGACGTGACCGATGCGTTTCAGCTGATCAAGACGTATCGCTCGGGTGAGACGAGTTATGCGCGGCCGATCACCAAACCTGTGGACGGGACGGTGCGTGTGGGTCTGGGCGGTGATGCGCAGCAAGAGGGCGTGCATTACAGCGTGGATGTTACAACCGGCGTGGTCACTTTTGCCCATCCTGTGAACACCGGCGTTCCGATTACCGCCGGGTTTGAATTCGATGTCCCGGTGCGGTTTGACACCGACCGCATTCACACCAGCCTGGCCAGTTTTCAGGCCGGAGAAGTGCCCAACGTGCCCATCGTCGAGGTGCGCGTATGAGCGGGTTTGATGCCGGACTGAAGACGCATTTGCAGACCGGGCAGGCGACAACGGCGCGCTGTTGGGCGGTGACGCGCCGTGATGGTGAGATGCTTGGCTTTACAGATCACGATATGGATCTGAGTTTTGAGAACGTCGTTTTCAAAGCAGAAACAGGGCTTTCCGCAGCGGCGTTGCAGCAAACCACGGGGTTGTCGGTGGACAATTCCGAGGCGGTGGGGGCGCTGAGCGATGCGGCCATTCGCGATGCGGATATTGAGGCCGGGCGTTATGACGGTGCCAAGGTGCGGGCGTGGCTGGTCAATTGGGCCAATGTGGAAGAGCGGCAGCTTCTTTTTCGCGGCACGATCGGGGAAATCCGCCGTGCGGGCGGGGCCTTTGAGGCCGAGCTGCGCGGGTTGACAGACAAGCTAAACGTGCCTTTGGGACGGGTTTTTCAAAAGCCATGCTCGGCGGTTTTGGGGGATGACGGGTGTGGGTTTGACCTCAGCACACCGGGTTACACGACTGACGTGCCGGTTGAGACGATCGAAGGTCGGCGGGTGTTTCGTTTTGCTGAGCTCGCCGGGTTTTATCCGGGGTGGTTCCGGCATGGCGTGCTGCGCGTGTTGGACGGAGAGGCCGCAGGGTTGTCAGGCCTGATCAAGAGCGACAGTGAGATGGCCGATGCGCGTGTGCTGGAGCTTTGGCATCCGATCCGGGCAGAGATTGCGCCAGGCGATACATTGCGCCTTGAGGCGGGATGCGACAAGGCGCGAGAAACCTGTCAAGCCAAGTTCAGTAATTTCCTGAATTTTCAGGGCTTTCCGGACATTCCCGGAGATGACTGGTCGATCAGCGACCCAACCCGCGCACAAGTTCTGGATGGCGGGAGCCGCAGGGCATGAGCGGGGTTGAGGCGCGTGTGGTGGCTGAGGCGCGGGACTGGCTTGGCACACCCTATCGGCATCAGGCCAGCCGCAAAGGGGCGGGGGCCGATTGTCTTGGCCTGATCCGGGGGATTTGGCGTGCGCTCTACGGGGCAGAGCCCGAGGCGGTGCCGCCCTACAGTATGGACTGGTCAGAGCCTGCGCGGGACGAAGTGCTATGGCGCGCAGCGGGGCGGCATTTGCGCCCCAAGGACCGGGAGGAGGCCACATTGGGCGATGTGGTGCTTTTTCGCATGCGTGACGGGTCGGTGGCCAAGCATCTGGGCGTGGTTACACAGACCGGATCGCAGGCAAAATTTGTTCACGCCTATTCTGGTCATGGGGTGGTGGAAAGCTCTCTGACCAACGCGTGGCGGCGGCGCATCGTGGCCCGTTTTGCATTCCCCGAGGAGATTTAAAACATGGCAACGGTAATTCTCTCGGCGGCAGGCGCGGCCATTGGTGGCGGTTTGGGTGGCTCGGTTCTGGGGCTGTCCATGGCTGCAGTGGGGCGGTTTGCAGGGGCTGTCATCGGGCGGTCGATTGACCAGCGGCTTATGGGGCAGGGATCCGACACGGTTGAGACCGGTCGAGTGAACCGTCTGCGCCTTACCGGCACTGGTGAAGGAGAGACCATCTCGCAGGTCTATGGCCGGACGCGGGTGGCTGGACAGGTGATATGGGCCACCGAATTTCTGGAAACCGTGCGCGTTTCGGGCGGTGGCGGTGGCAAGGGTGCACCGAGCCGACCCAAGACTCGCAGCTATTCTTATTCTGTTAGCCTGGCGATTGCGCTGTGTGAAGGTGAGATCACCCGGGTTGGCCGCATCTGGGCGGATGGTCTGGAAGTGTCGCGTGAGGATTTGACCTTGCGGGTCTACACCGGCTCTCGCGATCAGCTGCCGGACCCCAAGATTGAAGCGGTGGAGGGGGTTGGCACAGTGCCTGCCTACCGCGGCACGGCCTATGTGGTGATCGAGGATTTGGACTTGACCCCCTATGGCGGGCGTGTGCCGCAATTCAGCTTTGAGGTCAGCCGCCCTGCGCAAGAGGGCGTTGATGTGACTGAGGGGGATCTGGTGCAGGCGGTGCGCGGTGTCGCGCTCTTGCCGGGCAGCGGGGAATATGCGTTGGCCACAACGGTGGCGAATATGACCTATGGATACGGCGCGCGGCGCGCTGTCAACGCCAATAGCCCGTCGGGCAAAAGCGATTTTACCACGTCTCTGGATCATTTGACCGGCGAATTGCCCCATGCCAAGGCCACCTCGCTGGTGGTGAGCTGGTTTGGCGATGATCTACGCTGTGGTGACTGCACGATCCGGCCCAAGGTAGAACAAAAGACCTATGATGCGGGCAATATGCGCTGGCGTGTGTCTGGATTGAGCCGGGCGCAGGCCGAGGAGGTGCCCGAGGATGGGGCAGGCCAGCCGATTTATGGCGGCACGCCCACGGATCAATCCGTGATCGAAGCAATATTGGCGCTGACTGCGGCGGGTCGTGAGGTGATGTATTACCCGTTCATCCTGATGGATCAGCAGGTGGGTAATGCGCGCCCTGACCCCTATAGCGATGCGGCGGATCAGCCGGTTTTGCCGTGGCGTGGGCGGATCACCACTTCAAAGGCGCCAAACCAACCGGGCAACACAGATGGCACGGCAGTCGCCGAAGCCGAAGTGGCCGCGTTTTTTGGCACCGCAAACGCAGCAGATTTTTCTATTGCAGACCCCAGCACCGCGCCGGTCAACGCGCCATATTCCGGTGGCGGCGTTTCGAGCAATGAAAACAAAGCCCCAGTCTATACGTCGGCCACGGCATTGCTGAGCTATGCGGGGCCGACCTATTCAAGCCCGGTGCAATATAGCGGACCACAAGAGTGGAGCTATCGACGATTCATCTTGCATCAGGCGGCATTGTGCGTGGCCGCGGGCGGTGTGGAAAGTTTTTGCATAGGGTCGGAAATGCGTGGGCTTACGCAAATACGTGGGGAAAACAACAGCTTCCCTGCCGTTGCGGCGCTGATTGATCTGGCGACCGAAGTGCGCGCGCTTTTGGGGCCGGATGTGAAGATCGGCTATGCTGCGGACTGGTCGGAGTATTTCGGATATCAGCCGCAGGATGGCTCAGGCGACCGGTTCTTTCATCTCGATGCGCTTTGGGCGGATGCCAATATCGACTTCATCGGGATCGACAATTACATGCCGCTGTCTGATTGGCGGAGCGGCACCGCGCATGCCGATGCCGAAGCGGGGTGGGCGTCGATTTATGATCTTGAGTACCTCAAGTCCAATGTTGAGGGCGGTGAGGGTTATCATTGGTTTTACGCCACCGACGCCGCCCGTGAGGCCCAAACCCGGACCACGATTACCGACGCCGAACATGATGAGCCTTGGATCTGGCGCTACAAGGACATTCGCAACTGGTGGCAAAACCTGCATCATGACAGGGTGGGCGGTGTGCGGTCACAGACGCCGACCGCTTGGGTGCCGGGCAGCAAGCCTGTGCGCTTTACGGAATATGGCTGTGCGGCGGTTGATAAGGCCACGAACCATCCCAATCGGTTTATTGACGAGAAGTCGTCGGAGTCGCTTTTACCCGCGTTTTCAGAGGGTAAGCGGGATGAATTGATCCAGTTTCAATATCTGAAGGCGGTGTCCGACTACTGGTCTGCATCAGATAACAACCCGGTATCTGATATCTATGAAGGCCCCATGATCGATATGGATCACGCCTATGTTTGGGCCTGGGATATGCGCCCCTATCCGCAGTTTCCCAACAATCAGGAGCTTTGGAGCGATGGGGCGAATTACACACGCGGGCACTGGATCAACGGGCGTGTCTCGGCGCGGTCTCTGGCGTCTGTCGTCGGTGAAGTCTGTGCCAGATCCGGGTTGGAAGACATTGATGTTACGCAGCTTTACGGCCTTGTGCGGGGCTACAGCGTGGATCAGGTGGGTGAGGCCCGTGGTACGCTGCAGCCTCTGACGCTACGCTATGGCTTTGATGCTGTGGAACGCGACGGCGTGCTGCAATTCCGGATGCGTGATGGCGGGGCGGATTACGAGATTGATCCCGACTCACTCGTGCGCGACAGCGAAATGGACGGGTTGATTGAGTACACCCGTGGCAGCGACGTTGAGCTTGCCGGTCGTGTGCGTCTGCGCTTTGTCGAAGCGGATGGCAGTTTTGATGTGGTCGCTGAAGAGGCAATCTTGCCGGATCAAGCCACGCATGCTGTTTCAACCTCGGAGTTCCCGTTGGTGATGACGCGAGCTGAGGGGCGACAAACCGTCGAGCGCTGGCTCGCGGAGGCGCGCACAGCAAGCGACACGCTGCGCCTAACCTTGCCGCCCTCGCAGATGTGTATCGGCGCAGGCGACGTGATCTCGATCCCCGAGGAGGGCGGCCAGGGTCACTATCGTGTGGACCGTACCGATCAGTTGTCTGGCGCGCAGAAGATAGAGGCCGTGCGGGTTGAGGCGGACACCTATGAGGTTGGCGAAGTGCCGGATACCTCTGCTTCGCTTCGGTCTTTCCAACCGCCCAGCCTTGTCACGCCGCTTTTCCTCGATTTACCTTTGTTAACCGGCGAAGAAACACCACATAGCCCGCATGTGGCGGCGTTCGGGTCCCCCTGGCCGGGCAACGTGGCTGTGTATGCCTCTGATGAGGATGCTAACTATGGTCTCAACACGCTGATCGAGGCGCAAAGCGCAGTGGGGGTTCTGGAAACCACGCTGGAAACAGCACCTTCCGGGCGGATTGACCGAGGAGCCGCTGTGCAGGTGCGCATGCTGACCGGCACGCTGCAGAGCGTCAGCGATCTGGCTTTTCTGGGCGGCGCGAACCTCTGCGCGGTCGGGGATGGCACGCCTGACGGGTGGGAGCTGGTGCAGTTTCGCGATGCGGAACTGGTTGATACCGATACCTATCTTCTGTCGCTTCGCTTGCGGGGGCAGTTGGGCACGGAAACCAGCTCCGAATGGCCGGCGGGCAGCTATATTGTGCGGCTTGATGGCCGCGCCAGACAGATAGACATGGCCGAAGCGCGGCGCGGATTGGCGCGGTATTACCGCATTGGACCTGCCACGCGCCCGGTGGATGACCCGTCTTACAGTGCGGCTTTGCTGGCATTTGACGGGTTGGGATTGCGCCCGCTCAGCCCGGTGCACCTGCGCCTGAATGGCACGCCTGGCTTGGACCGAACCCTCACCTGGGTGCGGCGCACGCGAATTGACGGGGACCGATGGGACACGCTTGAGGTGCCATTGGGCGAAGAAAGCGAAAGTTATCTGGTGCGCGTTGTACAAGCAGATGCTGTGCAGCGCGAAGAGATCGTGAATAGCCCGGATTGGACCTATACGGCGGCCGCACAGGCCGCAGATGGGCTGGTTGGCACATATCAGATCGACGTGGCACAAATCTCGGCCAAGTTTGGGCAGGGGCGGTTTGCGACGCTGGATGTGCCGGGGTAAGGCAAAATAAGCGGCTACCCGCGCGCGCAGTCGACGCATTTCAGCGCCGCGGGATCCAGCCGCAGGCGCCCCTCGGCAATATCCTCACCACAGTCGTCGCAATAGCCGAATTCGCCTTCTTCCATCCGCGTCAGAGCGGCCAAAAGCCGGGCGCGTTTGGCCTCTCTGCGCGCCCCGGTGGCCTTTGCCATCGCCTGATTTTGCAGGGCGTCCATGCGGCTGAGACGTCCGACAGCTTGCTGATCAAGCTCAACCGTGGCCTTGCCCGCCTCGCCAAGCGCGTCCTCGCCACTCAATGCGGTCAATCGGGCCTCAATCAGCGCACGAAATTCTGCCAGTTGTGTTTCATCCATTTCCGTGACACCCCACATAACAGCTTTGCATTTTACCCCGGATGCCTATCTGGTATACATGAAAGCGTTGAGGAAGGAGCCACATCATGGCCGAAACCCGTGCAAAACTCGCTGAACTGGACCCGGTCTGGGCCCGTATTATCTCTGAGGCAGATGCCGCTGTGCAGGACGAGCCGCTTTTGGGCGGTCTCGTGCATAGTTCGATCCTGCACCACAAATCGTTCGATTCTGCGCTCGCGTACCGCATTTCGCTGAAGCTGGCCTCAAATGAAATGCCGGAACAGATCCTGCGGGAGATCTGCGATACGGCCTTTGCGGCGGATGCCCGTCTGGGTCAGTCCGCGCGCGCCGATATTGTTGCGGTGAATGACCGTGACCCGGCCTGTGACCGGTTCATTCTGCCCATGCTGTATTTCAAGGGCTTTCAGGCGGTGCAGGCCTATCGCGTGGCGCATTGGCTTTGGAACAACGACCGCAAGGATATGGCGCGGTTTTTCCAGATGCGATGCTCTGAAGTGTTCGGCGTTGATATTCACCCCGCGGCCAAAATCGGCAAGGGCATCATGATCGACCATGCCCATTCTATTGTTATAGGTGAAACGGCTGTGGTGGGGGACAATGTTTCAATGCTGCATTCTGTGACCCTGGGTGGCACCGGTAAGGAAGAGGAAGACCGCCATCCCAAGATTGGCGATGGGGTTCTCATCGGGGCCGGGGCCAAGGTTTTGGGCAATATCAAGGTGGGTCATTGCTCCCGCATTGCGGCAGGGTCTGTGGTTCTGGCCGAAGTTCCGCCCTGCAAGACCGTAGCGGGCATTCCCGCGCGCATCGTGGGCGAAGCGGGCTGTGATCAGCCGTCCATGTCGATGGACCATATGCTGGGAAAAAATCAGTAAAGCCAAAGCTTTCCGAGGAAACCTTCCTCAAATGCGCGCGCGCCTCTAGCCTGCGCGCATATTTTGTTCCTATGCTGGCCCCATGCAAACACGCAAAGGAGAGGGAGAGCCATGGGAATTCGGCAGACAAAAGGACGCGGGCGGCTATTTGACAGCGTGCTTGATACAGTGGGCGACACGCCGGCTATCCGGATCAACTCCGTCGCGCCGGATCATGTCACGGTTTATGTGAAATTCGAGGCGTTTAACCCCGCGGGGTCGGTCAAGGACCGGCTGGCGCTCAACATCATTGAGGCGGCGGAACGTGACGGTCGTTTGAAGCCTGGACAAACGGTCGTTGAGGCCACATCAGGCAACACCGGCATCGGCCTGGCGATGGTCTGTGCGGCCAAGGGCTATCCACTGGTCGTGACCATGGCCGACAGTTTTTCCGTTGAACGGCGCAAGCTCATGCGGTTCCTGGGGGCCAAGGTCGTGCTGACCCCGCGCGCCGAGAAGGGATTTGGCATGTACCAGAAGGCCAAGGAACTGGCCGAGGCGAATGGCTGGTTCCTGGCCTCGCAATTCGAGACGCCAGACAACGCCGATATGCACGCCAGCACGACGGCGCAGGAAATCCTGGGCGACTTCAAAGGGGAACGACTGGATTACCTTGTGACGGGCTATGGCACAGGCGGCACGGTCTCGGGTGTGGGTCGTGTACTTAAGAAAGAGCGCCCGGATGTGAAAATCATCCTCACAGAGCCAGGCAATGCTGCGCTTGTCGCGTCGGGCTACATCAACACCCGTAATGCGGATCATCAGCCGACCGAAGGCCACCCGAATTTTGAGCCGCACCCTATTCAGGGCTGGACCCCGGACTTCATTCCATGGGTGCTACAGGAGGCGCTGGATCAGGGGTATCACGATGAGTTGCTGCCCGTGGCGGGGCCCGATGGCATTGCCTGGTCCAGACGACTCGCGGCGGAGGAGGGGATATTCACCGGCATTTCCGGCGGATCGACTTTCGCGGTGAGCATGCAGATCGCCGAAAGAGCCCCCGAAGGGTCTGTGATCCTGTGCATGCTGCCCGATACAGGCGAGCGCTATCTGTCGACGCCGCTCTTTGAGGGAATTCCCGAAGACATGACAGAGGAAGAAGACGCGCTTTCGAAATCGACGCCGGGTTATCAGATGTAATCAAAAAACAGGCGGCCCCCCGGGGTGGACCGCCTGATGGAGCCGACGCAATTTTTCGTCGCTCCAAAGATCAGCAGTACTGGGAAATGGGTCCCCTTTACATCACGTTTTCTGCTGAAGTCGTCTGTGTTGCAGGCGCTGGCAAAGGTGCAACGCTAATCTCGGGCGGCATTGTAAAGATCTGAATGGCGTTGTTCGACGCATTGAACATCGGCAGCCAATTTGGACTGAGCGCGGCAAGAACAAGCGTGTAGGCCAGAATGAAGTGTTTCATTTTTGATCCCCCGAAACGGTGCATGGCAGGTGCATATCAAGTGATAGGCACCACATGACGTAAAGCGGGATCGTCATACAATAACAGCCCGTTTGGTACGGGCTGTTATCAGATATCAATCAAACATAAACACTTGTTTAATTTACGAAGTATTAAGCCAGCATGGTCATTGGGCTTTCCAGATTCTGCTTGATCTGATCCAGAAGCTGCGCACCCAACGCGCCGTCAATGACCCGGTGATCGACCGAAAGTGTGACCGACATCACGGTCGCCACGGCCAGTTCGCCATCTTCGCCGACCACCGGTTTCTTTACGCCCGCGCCGACGGCGAGGATTCCACCATGCGGTGGATTGATCACCGCGTCGAAATTGTCGATTCCGAACATGCCGAGGTTCGAGATGGCAAAGCTGCCGCCTTGATACTCGTGCGGGGCCAGTTTGCGGTCGCGCGCACGGGCGGCGAGGTCTTTCATCTCTGCGGACAGGGCCGACAGAGACTTCATCTCGGCGTCTTTGAGCACTGGCGTGAACAGCCCACCTTCAATGGCCACAGCCACCGCCACATCCGATGGCTTGAGTTTCAGCACTTTGTCACCGGCCCAGACCGCGTTGCAATCTGGCACGGCCTGAAGTGCAAGCGCACTGGCCTTGATGATAAAGTCATTCACCGACAGTTTCACGCCGCGCGGTTCAAGCTGTTTGTTGAGCTGGCTGCGGAATTTCAACAGCGCATCGAGCTGGATGTCGCGCCGCAGATAGAAATGCGGAATGGTCTGCTTGGCCTCGGTCAGACGCGCCGCAATCGTTTTGCGCATGCCATCAAGCGCCACGTCCTCATACTCGCGGTCCTGATACATCGCTTCAATCGCGCTGGCTGGTGGGCCAGAGGGTGCCGCCGCAGGCGCCGCAGCAGGTGCTGCCGATTGAGCCGCTGGTGCAGAAGCACCGGGTTGTGCCGCCTCGACATCCGCCTTAACGATCCGACCATGCGGGCCTGAGCCTGTGAGAGCCGCCAGATCAACACCTTTCTGCGCCGCAATGCGACGTGCCAGAGGTGAGGCAAAGATACGGTCGCCCTTGGCACTTGTTGGTGCTGCAGGCGCAGGGGCCGCGGCGGGTGCTTCTGCAGGTGCTTCGGCGGCGGGAGCTTCGGCTGCCGCAGGGGCAGGGGCCGCGCTCACATCGCCAATGTCATCGGCGCTTTCGCCATCTTCCAAAAGCACGGCAATCGCGGTGTTCACCTTCACATTCTCGGACCCTTCGGCCACAAGAATCTTGCCAATCGTGCCCTCATCGACGGCCTCGAACTCCATCGTGGCTTTGTCCGTCTCGATCTCGGCCAGCAGATCACCGGAACTAACGGTATCGCCTTCCTTGACCAGCCATTTGGCCAATGTGCCTTCTTCCATTGTGGGCGACAGGGCGGGCATGAGAATTTCAGTTGGCATCGTATTACCTTTAGTTTTCTATCTGCCCGGTGGGCGTGTCAGTCGGATTTTCGATTTCGGCCTGGTACATCGCGCGAATATCGGCCAGAGCGGACTCTACGGATGACGACTTGCCGGAATAGGCGAGCGCATTGGCGAAGTGACTTTCCAGATCGGCAAGAATGATCCCCGCCCAACCCGGCTCCTGAAGCTGATCGGGGTCGATACGTACATTCAGCGACCCGTCCTCTTCAAAAAAGGCAACCAGCAATGGGTTGTCGAGTTTGACCGTCTTCTTGCGTCCAAACATGATGTCTGTCCTATCTGTAGGTCACTTGTTTCACGGCTTCCAAAACCTCGGCGGTCGAGGTTAGGGCCAGTTTTTCAAGGTTGGCGGCATAGGGCATAGGCACGTCTTTGCCCGTGCAGTTCACCACCGGCGCGTCGAGATAATCAAACGCGCGCTCCATGAGCGTGGCCGAGATGTGGTTGCCGATGGAGGCCACAGGCCAGCCTTCTTCGACCGTCACGCAGCGGTTGGTCTTCATCACCGAGGCGATCACCGTGTCATAATCCAGTGGACGCAGGGTGCGCAGGTCGATGACCTCGGCGCTCACGCCCTCTTCGACCAGCTTTTCCGCCGCCTCCAAGGCATATTGCATGCCAATGCCAAAGCTCACGATGGTCACGTCCTCGCCGGAACGCACCACGCTGGCCTTGCCGAACGGGATGGTGAAGTCATCCAGAACCGGCACATCAAAACTGCGGCCATAGAGGATTTCGTTTTCCAGGAACACGACCGGGTTCGGGTCGCGTATGGCCGACTTCAAGAGGCCCTTAGCGTCTGCTGCCGAATAGGGCTGCACCACTTTGAGGCCCGGCACCTGCGCATACCATGCCGCATAGTCCTGGCTGTGCTGCGCGCCCACCCGGGCGGCGGCACCATTAGGACCCCGGAACACGATGGGACAGCCGAGCTGACCACCTGACATATAATTTGTCTTGGCGGCAGAGTTGATAATGTGGTCAATCGCCTGCATGGCGAAGTTCCACGTCATGAACTCCACTATCGGCTTCAACCCACCCCAGGCCGCACCCACGCCAATTCCGGCAAAGCCATGCTCGGTGATGGGTGTGTCGATGACGCGTTTGGCACCGAACTCTTCCAGAAGGTTCTGAGTGATCTTGTAAGCGCCCTGGTATTCGGCGACTTCCTCACCCATGACAAAGACCGTCTCATCGCCGCGCATCTCCTCGGCCATGGCCGCATTGAGCGCCTCGCGCACGGTCATCTTGGTCATTTCGGTGCCTTCGGGCCAATCCGGGCTGGCATCCGGTGTCGGCGCTTCGGGCGCAGCGGCAGGCGCCTTCGCCTCGGCCGGTGCGCTGGCGGGGGCGGCTTCTGCCGCAGGGGCGCTGGCCTCACCAATATCATCGGCACTCTCGCCATCCTCAAGCAACACCGCAATCGCTGTGTTCACTTTCACATTCTCTGTGCCCTCGGGTACAAGGATCTTACCAATCGTGCCTTCATCGACGGCTTCAAACTCCATCGTGGCCTTGTCGGTCTCGATCTCGGCCATGATGTCGCCGGAGGACACTGTGTCGCCCTCTTTCACAAGCCACTTGGCGAGGGTCCCTTCCTCCATCGTAGGCGACAGGGCCGGCATCAGGATTTCTGTAGGCATATCTTAATTCTCCTGGAATCTCTGTCGCTTACGCGTCTACGTAAATATCTGTCCAAAGCTCCTCGAGCGCAGGCTCGGGGCTTTCTTTGGCGAAATCGGCGCTGGCGCTGACGATTCCCTTGACCTCTTTGTCGATGGCTTTGAGCTCATCCTCGGTGGCGTGTTTGCCACTCAAGAGCATTTCCCGCACGTTCTCGATACAGTCTTTCTCTTCGCGCACCTTCTGCACTTCTTCGCGGGTTCGGTACTTGGCCGGGTCCGACATAGAGTGACCGCGGTAGCGGTAGGTTTTGACTTCGAGGATGTACGGCCCCTTGCCGGCGCGACAATGCGCGATGGCCTTGGCCCCGGCATCTCTGACCGCCAGAACGTCCATCCCATCAACCGCCTCACCGGGAATGCCAAACGCGGCCCCGCGGGTGTAGATGTCAGGGGAGGAGGTGGAGCGTTTCTGCGAAGTGCCCATGGCGTAGTGGTTGTTCTCGATGACAAACACCACCGGCAACTCCCAAAGAGCGGCCATATTGAACGTCTCATAAACCTGTCCCTGGTTCGCCGCCCCATCGCCGAAATAGGTGAAAGTCACGCGGTCATTGCCCAGGTATTTATCCGCCAGCGCCAGGCCCGCGCCGAGGGGCACATTAGCGCCTACGATGCCGTGGCCGCCATAGAAGTGTTTCTCGCGGCTGAACATGTGCATTGAGCCGCCTTTGCCGCGCGAATAGCCGCCCTCGCGTCCCGTTAGCTCGGCCATTACGCCATCGGGGTTCATCCCACAGGCCAGCATATGCCCGTGATCGCGGTAGGTGGTGATGCGTTTGTCGCCTTCTTCGGTGTTGGCCTCCAACCCGACAACAACGGCCTCCTGGCCAATGTAAAGGTGACAGAAGCCGCCAATCAGACCCATACCATAAAGCTGACCGGCCTTTTCCTCGAACCGGCGGATGAGCAGCATGTCGCGGTAAAACTGTTTCAGCTCCTCGGCAGAAACATTTGGTTTCTTCGTCGTTTTTCGGGCGGCCATGGGCAAATGGCTCCTTTGCTAGAGTAATAGTTTAGCGTTAAACTATCTTTTACAGCATGCCGTTGCGTTTTGCGAGGGAGTTTTTGACGCAGGGGCAGGGCAGGCGTTAAATCTCTGATAACAGGCTGCGACTTGGGCAAACTTGACCCATGTCAAAAACCAATCGCTTCGCCCGGTTCGAAATGTGGGATTTGGGTATTTTCCACAAGAAAGAAGCTGTATCCGCCCTGCTTCTTTCTTGTTCCAAATACCCTGATACCAAGGACTGCTCTGGGCAATGGCTCTCAAATGAGGATGCCAGAGATGGTGCAGCACCTTGGGAACGGAGTCGCGCTATGAGGATCGGATTGGCGTTCTGCGCATGTGGGGTTAACGGATCACAATCTCGTCTGACCGCAACAATCCCAGCACATCGCGCGCCTGTTGATCTAACAAATCCATATCGAGGTAGGTATCCGACAGCCGCAAGGTTAGATTCTCCATCCGCATCACTTGCGTCTCAAGCTCGGCCAGCTGTTCGCGCAGCACCTGTTCGCCGGCCTCAATCTCGGCCCGGCGGAAGAGACCGAAATCACCCTGAATGGCGGCAAACGCAAAATAGGCGGCAAGACCGAATGCAATGATGCTGAACACAAGTAAACCAACCGCCGGTCGTTTGAGCGCTGTCATCTGGGTCCGCCTTTGCCTCGTTTGCCCGTCTCTTGTCGGACGGTGCCCGGACACACTGCCATACCCGAATCGGTTTGTGAATCCCCTTTTCACACCAATGTCATAATGAGTAGAACTGAGGCGGAAGGAGAGTCTTTCATGCCACATCTGCCGCCGCGCGATGCGTTGCCCACACATGATGTGACCAATCAGCCCGAGGCGCTGTCCGGCCTGTCGCTTTGGCAAGGTGATCCGGGCCTGCAAACCCATGCGGACGCCGCCCGGGCAGACATCGCGCATCTGGCGCATTTTGCAGACACCATTGGCACGAGTGACATGGCCGAGGCCGGGCGATTGGCGAACCGGAACTCGCCCGAGCTGATGCTTTTCGATTCCGGCGGCAGGCGACTGGATGAGGTGCGGTTTCACCCCAGCTATCACCAGTTGATGCAGGCCGGAATTGGCGCAGGCTATTCTGCCATTGCATGGGAGGCCGGGAAGGGCGGTCATGCCACCCATGCCGCCATGGTCTATTTGATGAGCCAGGTGGAGCCGGGCGTGTGCTGTCCAATGACGATGACTTATGCCGCTATCCCGGCGCTGAGCGTGGATGAGGCGCTGTTCACGGAATGGGGTCCGAAACTCATGTCGCGGGTCTATGATGGCGCGCCCAAGCCGTTGGCGCACAAGCCCGGCGCGACGCTTGGCATGGCAATGACGGAAAAACAGGGCGGCTCGGACGTGCGGAGCAATGCCACACGGGCCACGCGGTCGCGCGATGGCTACCGATTGCGCGGACATAAATGGTTCTGTTCTGCACCCATGTCCGACGGCTTTCTCACTTTGGCGCAGGCACCCGGCGGGCTGACCTGTTTTCTTGTGCCGCGCTGGCTGGAGGGTGAACGCAACGCCATTCACATTCAACGTCTCAAGGACAAGCTGGGCAACCGCGCCAACGCCTTGGCCGAAATCGAATATCACGATGCGCTGGCCTACCCCTTGGGCGAGGAGGGCGCAGGCGTCAAGACGATCATCGAAATGGTGCATCACACCCGGCTGGACACTGCGTTGGCTCCTGCTGGGTTGATGCGCGCGGCGTTGGTCCATGCCACCCACTGGGCGCGCCACCGCACCGCGTTTCAGCGCAGCCTGATAGATCAGCCCCTGATGCAATCGGTACTGGCTGATCTGGCGCTTGACTGGGAAGGCGCGCTGGCTTTGGGGATGCATGTCGCCGCCGCTTTTGACCGCAAATCCGAGACCGACCGCGCCTTTGCCCGGCTGGGGGTGGCGCTGGCCAAGTATCTCAACAACAAGCTCTGTCCAGGATTCGTCTACGAAGCGATGGAGGCCCTCGGAGGCATGGGCTATGTCGAGGACACGCCCCTGCCGCTCCTTTACCGTGAGGCGCCACTCAACTCGATCTGGGAAGGATCGGGCAACGTTATCTGCCTCGACATCCTGCGCACTCTGCAACGCGCGCCCGAGGCGGGGGAGGCGCTCAGCGCGGAACTGGCATCTGTCGGCGGGCAATACCGCGGCTACGATGCCGCGCTGAAGGCGCATATGCGGCGGTTCCCGAAGCTGCCCGAAGAAGAACAGGCGCGGTGGTTCGTGGAAAGCCTGGCGACGCTTCTGACGGCGTCTGTTCTGATCCGAACCGCGCCGGCGGCATTGAGCGAGGGGTATGTACGCACAAGGCTGGCCGGAGAGAGGGGGCGCACGACCGGGGCGATTGATGGGGTGGAAGTGGCCCGGGTTCTGGAGCGGATTGATGGGGGGAAGGCGTTTGAATGAGTTGCTATACGAATGTCGGCTTTGATCTGCCGATTTCCGCTGTGAGCTCAATGTGTCGAAGGCTGCGCCGTGTATGAATGTCTGGAGTCTTGAGTTTTGAGAACAAAGGTAGCCATTGACCAGGAAAACTTGGCCGCAAACCTACTTCAAAGGTCCGCAGCATTTTCAGTTTGACACCCAACCTTTTTCTACTGCCAAAGCGAAGACATTTGAGTGATCTCTCAGGTCAACTTGTTCGGGGGGCCAAACAGGCGAATGTCCAGAAACCTCAACTGCAAACGGATCGGTTCCCAGCTTCAGGATTGATCCCTCAAGTTCAAACCCTCTAAAAAACTTCGATGTTGCGAAATCCGGGCCGTCACCCCGTTCGTGCAACGCAATGCGCGCAAGCGTGTCTTCTAAATGGGACAGTATCAGCCAGCGCCTGGTCGTGTCGGGTGCCACTTCGACAGCGACCTGCCCTTTTAGTCTGGTTCCCGGAATAAGCCGCTCACCAGCCTTCATCCAAATGGAAAATCCGTTCTGCTCGAATTTAACACATCCTTGCTCCCAAGCCTCACGGGGAAAGCCATCTATCCTACAAAAGTGGCTAGCTGCCTCACGTGCGATGTTTAGCTGGAAGTGCGCGAGTGTCTCGCGGTCTGCCGAGATATTCGGCAGGTCGAGCGGATTGTAAGGCAGTGCCACCTCTATCGCGTCCGCCGGTGGTGTAGAGCGTATCGGGTTCGGTTCCGCTCCGCTTTCGAGCGAGACCCACGCCATGCTCGCTGGTGGTACTCCGACTGACGCCTTAACCTTGCGAAGCTCAATTTCAATAAATGTAGACAAGACCGAGAAGCGGCGGATTGCGGTCACGATTTGATTGACTAAGGCTTGCGCCTCATCGGTGAATGGTCCTTCAGGTCTGGTTCTAGCAAGGTCGAGCGATCCGATCTCAAAAGAGACTTCGCGTAAGTGCTTTTTCGCCAATTGGACCTCCAATCATCGCAATGAGCACAAGAAAAACAGATGTTCGATTTGATGGAAAGCCGTCATCCGCCAGAATGATGCAACGGCAGCAAAGCCCGCGTACCTGCCATACCCCATTCCATAAGAAACCCCCGCGCGGATCTCTCCGGCGGGGGCAACTTGAACCAGTTTGGTGACTTAAAACGCAGCCAGTATCGCCATTGGCACACCGACCATGCCGCCGATGATAATGGCGATGGATGTCGTCAGACCTTTGAACATGCTCTCTCTCCCGCTTGCACATGCGGTGGAACTAAGTCGGGGGCGCATGTCGGGCAGGCGACAGGCTGTCGCAGGTTTGAGAGAACCGGCTTACGCCGCCTGAGCCAGCCCTTGTGCCATGTCGATGAGATGCGCGATAGCCTCGTTCAGCCGTTCATCGGCCACCGTGAGGGCGACGCGCACATGGCCGGCGGCAGCTTCGCCAAAGCTCTCCCCTGGCATAACCGCCACATGATGCTGATCGAGCAAACGCATGGCGAAATCCTCGCCCGAAAGCCCTGTGGCTCGGATATCCAGCATCACGTACATCGCGCCCTGCGCCGGAACAGCCCGCACAACGTTTTGCCCCGCAACCTGCGCCAGCACGAGATCCCGCCGGCGTCGAAACGGCTCGGCGATCTGCGCTTCAAAAGCTTCGCCCTGATCCAGCGCGAAATAAGCCGCTTCCTGCACGAACCCGGCCACACCATAGGTGGTGTGTGTCGCCAGATTGCCGATATGAAAAATCGCCTCTTCCGGCCCGATGATCCAGCCGATGCGGCTTCCGGTCATGGCATGGCTTTTTGACAGCGATCCAATCACCAGCGTGCGTTCCGCCATGCCGGGCAGGGTGCGCGCGCTGATATGCTCGCCCTCCCACAGCTGCGTGTCATAAACCTCATCCGAGATGAGCCACAGGTCATGGTCCTGGCACACCCCGGCAATCCCCTCCATGGTTTCAAGGCTATAGACCGCTCCGGTGGGATTGTTGGGGGAATTGGTCAAAAGGCTCTTTGCGCCTTCCGCTACGGCGGCAATGTCCGCCGGATCAGGCTGAAAATCCTGCTCTGCCCGCGCTTGTACCGCCAACGGTCGCGCGCCCACGCCCCGGATCGTGCCGGGGTAGGTGGCGTAATAGGGGTCAATGAAAAGAGCGGTATCCCCTTCATCACAGGCCGCATGATGTGCCGCGAAAAGCCCGGCCTGACCACCCGGCACGATCAACACGTTTTCCGGCTTGGTCTCCACCCCGGTGCGCTCGGCCACACGGCCCGCCACCCGTTCGCGCAGATTGGTGTTGCCGGTGAACATCGAATAGCCCACATGCCCCGCCTTGGCCGCGCCATACATCGCGTCGAGGATTGAGATATCCGTGCCAACGTCATGCTCTCCAATGGTCAGCATGGCAATATCCACGCCCTGCGCCTGCATATCCTTGGCCCGGTAATAGACGTCCCAGCCGTCAGAGCCGCCCCCGGTCAGCCCGGTGATCCGTTTCGAAAGCGCCATGATGCACCTCCCATGCCAAGCGATTTGCGGGCGACTTGGCCTGCGCGCTTGGATGATGTCAAGCCATGCTCAGCTTTGTGCCGCATCAGGCATATCACCCATCAGATATCTTGGACCGGCCCCTCGCCGTGCCGCCCGGTCGCGCGGGTTGTAAAGTGCACAGGTCTTTAGCGACAAACACCCGCAACCGATGCAGCCATCCAGCCGGGCGCGAAGGCTCTGCATCCGGGCAATACGATCATCCAGCGTGGCTCCAAAGCGCTGCGAGATGCGTGCCCAGTCGCGTTTGGTTGGCGCGCGTTCTTGCGGCAGATCACAGAGTGCCTCGCGGATCTCGGCAATGGAAAAGCCAAGCCCTTGGGAAATCATCACAAAACTCAAGCGCCGCAAATCGCCCCGCGTGTACCTGCGATGCCCAGCAGCAGTGCGATCCGGAAAGACGAGCCCCTCGTCTTCGTAGAATCGAATGGCCGAGGGCGGCAGGCCGGTGCGCTCCGAGACATACCCGATTGTCAAACCACGAGGGACCAAGCGACTGTTTTGCATGATGATTTTCTCTCTTGATCTCAAGTTTTCTTGAGATTGTAGGCTGAAAATCAAACAGACTCAAAGACAAAGGATTCTCTCTATGCCTCTTGAACATATCAACATCACCGTCCCCGACCCCAAGGCCAGTGCCGCAACCTTGTGTGAGCTCTTTGACTGGCACATCCGCTGGCAGGGCGAGGCCAAGAACAACGGTTTCACCGTGCATGTCGGCGATGACGAGAGCTATCTGGCTCTCTATGCGCCCAGTTACACACTCAACCCCGAGGCTGAACGCTACCACCATGTGGCCGGCCTCAATCATGTGGGCGTGGTGGTCAACGACATCGACGCAGTGGAGGCACAGGTGATCGCAGCGGGTTACAGCCGGACAGACCGCGAAGACTATGAGCCGGGTCTGCGGTTCTACTTCGAAGGGCCGGACGGGATCGAATTTGAAGTGGTGCAGTATGACTGAACTCCATCAAACGATCTGGTCTACTGGCAAACGTCAAGCCATGCTCTTTTGAGCGGTATGCCGAAAGGCGCAAAACCGTAACAGGGCAGCCTTGACGCGCAGTCTGGATCGTAAGACGGTGGTCGATATCTATTGTGTGCATTTGGATGGGTCATGTCTTATTTTCGAAAACTTTTTCTGTCAGTTTTGTTCACATTGGCCACCGGAGTGGTCTCTGCTCAGGCCGAGACGCCGCCGCCTTTGCCCCCTGCCATGAAACATCTTGCGAACGACGCAACGATGAAAGCGCTTTGGCGACATGAAGCGACAACCGTTAACACAGCCGATATGGCCGATGCCGCCATGCGCATTTTGTTTGCGCTATCCTATCACGTGGCGGGATGCCACGGGCCTGATGCAGTGGTCATCCCGATTTCCATTACTTCGACGACAACGACTAAAGACGGGTTTGGGACTATCAAATCTCAAGAAATTGACACGTTCGAAAAGGTGCTTAAAGTCCGCCCGGAATTTGCACAACTAGCCCGAAAAACGGTGCGTTATTATTCAGACAATGTGAATAATCGCCGATTTGTGGCCGTGCGCGACTTGATCTCACAAGACCGCTGCGATGGTCCGCGCCTGCGGCATCTTGAAGAAGGTCTCGCGAAGGCCGCAGGGGTCAGTCTTCCTGCAGTGGCGACCGTGGATACGAACCTTGGCGCGGATTGGCGTGGTTTTGTCATGGACTGCATGAGTGCGACTGTCCCGGATATCATTAACAATGAGCTCAACGGCGCCCGAATTTGCAATGTCGCAGAGGCTGCACTTGTTGAGCTTGGCAACTCCGACATCTACGCTGTTTTCCGACAAAAGGGCCTTGCGGCCGGGAAAGAGTTGAGTCAGGCGGATCTGGACCGTTTCAATGCCAAGTTCGATTTGCTCTATAAGGATCACGATAACCCGGTGCATGCCCGCGGTGAGACATTTGTGTCGGAGGCAGGCTTGTTCTGATGCGCGCACGCAGCGAGGCTTGCCACAGCGTGCCTGGCAGCATATAACCGCGCTATGACGACGATTTGCATCATTATCTGCTGCATTACCGACTGAGATATCTCAGGCGGGCCGTCCTCTATTCCATCCTTATGTTTTAGTTGCTAAGCCCGCCGCGGGACCACGCGCGCGAGGACGCTATGACGACGATAAAACTGCACAACACCCGGACCCGGTCGAAAGAGGTGTTCGCGCCCATCGACCCCAAAGATGTGCGCATGTATGTCTGTGGCCCCACGGTCTATGACCGCGCCCATCTGGGCAACGCGCGCCCCGTGGTGGTGTTTGACGTGCTCAACCGGCTTTTGCGGCATGTGTACGGGGACAAAAACGTCACCTATGTGCGTAACTTCACGGATGTGGATGACAAGATCAACGCGCGGGCGGCGGAAAGTGGAAGGCCAATCGGCGACATCACCGCCGAGACCACCCAGTGGTTTCTAGATGATATGGCCGCGCTCGGCTCACTGGAGCCTGATCACATGCCGCGTGCGACGCAATACATCCCGCAAATGGTGGCCATGATCGAAAAGCTCATCGCCGAAGGCCATGCCTATGCCGCCGAAGGCCACGTGCTCTTTCGTGTGCGCTCCTATGAGGCCTACGGTAAGCTTTCGGGCCGATCCGTCGATGATATGATTGCTGGTGCGCGGGTTGAGGTCGCGCCTTTCAAGGAAGACCCGATGGACTTCGTTCTCTGGAAGCCATCTTCCGACGGCATCCCTGGTTGGGACAGTCCATGGGGCAGGGGCCGTCCGGGCTGGCATATCGAATGTTCCGCCATGGCGCATGAGCTGTTGGGGGAGAGTTTCGACATCCACGGCGGTGGCAACGACCTGATGTTCCCGCACCACGAGAACGAAATCGCCCAAAGCTGCTGTGCCCATCCCGAGGGGCAGTTCGCGCGCTACTGGATGCACAACGAGATGCTGCAGGTCGAGGGCAAGAAGATGTCCAAGAGCTTGGGCAATTTCTTTACGGTGAGGGATTTGCTGGATCAGGGAATCCCCGGCGAGGTGATCCGCTTTGTTTTCTTGAGTACGCATTACCGAAAGCCGATGGACTGGACAGCCGAGAAGGCGCGGGAGGCGGAAGTTACGCTTCGAAAGTGGCGCGCATTTGCCAGTGGAATTGAGCCAATGGGTGGTCCTGATGCGTCGGTTGTTAGGCACCTGATGGACGACCTAAATACACACGCTGCAATCACCGAGTTGCATCGTCTTTACAAAGAAAGTGATGCTCATGTGTTCCGTCAGTCGGCAGAACTTCTGGGATTGCTAAATGAAGACTTGGACACATGGAATTGGCGTGGCGCCGAAGCCTATCCAGACACTGGTCAAGTCGAAGTTTTAGGGTTTCCACCTACTGTTACGGCAAATAGTTTCGCTGAGCTAGCGGAGAAGCTGAAGAAACTACGTGTACAAGCCCTTGAGACGAAAGATTTCTCTGATGTTGATCAACTCAAATCTGCCCTAGTCTCAGCTGGCGTTGAGGTGCGCATGAGTAAAGACAGCGTTGAACTCGTTCCTGGTATCGACTTCGACCCCGCCAAGCTGGAGGCCCTCAAATGACCTTCCAGACCTTCTGTACCGCCCGGGGGCACCCCGGGCCGCGCCCGACCCTCCCCCGGGAGGGCGCATGGGTAGCGGTACGCGCCGAACCTGTATTCGACAGAATGACGCCGCCTCGCATCGAATGAATACCGCAAACGCCCACCCAGGGTCGGGCGCGGCCCTTCTCACATCAAAATCCGCCATTAACCCATTGTTAACGCAAATGTTTCGCGCGCGAAACAATTCCCACGCTACCCCTTCGGGAGGCCCCAAATGACCAAAACCCGCCTCTCCCTCTACGACACCACCCTGCGCGACGGCCAACAAACCCAAGGCGTGCAATTCTCGACCGAGGAAAAGCACGCCATTGCCCAAACGCTAGACATGCTCGGCGTAGATTACATCGAAGGCGGCTGGCCCGGGGCGAACCCCACGGACAGTGCCTTTTTTGACGCCGCGCCCAAGACGCGCGCCACCATGACCGCCTTTGGCATGACCAAACGCGCCGGGCGCAGTGCTGAGAACGATGACGTGCTCGCCGCTGTGATGAACGCCAACACGCCTGCCGTCTGCCTCGTCGGCAAGACCAACATTTTCCATGTCACCGAAGCGCTGGGCATCAGCCCTGAGGAGAACCTTGAGAACATCCGGGCATCAGTCGCTCATATCGTCGCCAAGGGACGTGAGGCGCTCTTTGATGCCGAGCATTTCTTTGACGGCTACGCGCTCGACCCCGGCTATGCCACCGCCTGTCTGGACGCCGCGCGCGAGGCCGGGGCGCGTTGGCTCGTGCTTTGCGACACCAATGGCGGCACGCTGCCCGCGCGCATCGCCGAGGTGGTGGATACCCTCATCGCTGGCACCGCTGACACAAAAGCCTTCCCGGGCAGCCATTTGGGCATTCACACCCATAACGACACCGAACAGGCCGTGGCCGGATCGCTGGCGGCTGTTGAGGCCGGGGCCTGCCAGATCCAGGGCACGCTCAACGGCCTCGGCGAGCGCTGTGGAAATGCAAATCTCATCGCGCTCATTCCGACGCTGCTCCTCAAAGACCCTTATGCCAGCCGCTTTGAGACCGGTGTCTCTGAGGCCGCCCTCGAAGGCCTCACCCGCGCCTCGCGCCAGCTCGACGAAATCCTTAACCGCGTGCCGCAAAAACAGGCCGCCTATGTCGGTGCCTCGGCCTTTGCCCACAAAGCAGGCCTACACGCCAGCGCGATTGTCAAAAACCCCGCCACCTACGAGCATATCGATCCTGCGCAGGTCGGCAATGCGCGCATCATCCCGATGTCCAACCAAGCCGGGCAATCCAACCTGCGCCGTCGCCTGGCCGAGGCAGGGGTTGAGGTCGAAAAAGACAACCCCGCCCTGTTGCGCATCCTTCAGGTAGTCAAGGATCGCGAGGATCGGGGATACACCTACGACATGGCACAGGCCTCCTTCGAGTTGCTGGCGCGCGACGAGCTGGGCCTGCGCGGTCAGTTCTTTGAGGTGGAACGTTATCGCGTGATCTCAGAGCGTCGCCGCAACGCACGGGGTCAGGTCGTGGTGGAATCCGAGGCCGTGGTCACGGTGCAGCTGCAGGATGGCTCCAAACGCACCGGGTACTACAAGAATGAACACGCCACCGATTTGCATGATGATGGTCCGGTCAATGCGCTGTGGCAGGCGCTGCGCGCTGATCTGGGGCCGCTGCAGGCGGCGATAGACGGCATCAGGCTCACCGACTTCAAGGTGCGCATCACCAATGGCGGAACCGAGGCGGTCACACGCGTGATCATAGACTTTGAGGACGACACAGGGCGCACATGGTCTACGGTGGGTGTGAGCCCGAACATAGTGGATGCCTCCTTTGAGGCGCTTCTGGATGCCATCAACTGGCGTTTGCAGAGAAACGGAAGCCTTCCATGAGCATACCCGAAGCGTTCCTGATGCTGCACCGGGAGATGACGCGGCAGGGGCCGGGCACGCCTGAGGATGTACGCTGGGCGCTCAGCCAGATTGAACTGCCGGAACATCCGCGCGTGCTGGATGCCGCTTGTGGGCCGGGGGCGGATCTTGTGACACTCGCCGAGGCGCTGCCTTTGGCGCAGATTGAGGGCATTGACCAACTGCCGCATCTGGTGGACGAGGCCCGCGACGCGACGGATAGGTTTTCTAATGTCACCGTCTCCGAAGGGGACATGTCGCAGATCACAGGGTTTTACGACCTCATCTGGTGTGCCGGTGCGCTTTATTTTCTGGGTGTGACCGAAGGCCTGCGCCTGTGGCGCAACGCGCTTGCCCCCGGCGGCACAGTCGCCTTCTCGGAACCGGCTCTGGAGGCGGACGCCTCCGACGACGCCCGCGCCTTTTGGGCGGACTACCCGCAGGTGACGGATCTGCAGGGCGTCTGCGCCCGGGTGGAAGAGGCGGGGTACGAGGTGCTGGGCACCCGCCTGATCAAAGGGCTGGCCTGGGCGGGGTATTACGCAGAACTTTCGGCGCGCATCAACGGATTGCGCGGCGAAGGCAACGCGGCCCTCACCCAAGTTCTGGACGCCGCAGAGCGCGAAATAGCCCTCTGGCGCGCCGCCCCGGATCAGGTTGCCTATGTGCTGGTTCTGGCCCGTCCGCGCCTCATGGCGCTGTGATGTTTGATGCCGATCTGACAGCCTGTGCAGGCATTGTCGAACGCGGAGACCCCGACCGTTTTGCCGCCACCATGGCCGCTCCCGTTGCGGCGCGGCTCAAGCTTTTCCCGATCTACGCCTTCAACGTCGAGGTCGCCCGCGCGCCCTGGGTCACACAAGAAAGCATGATCGCCGAGATGCGCCTGCAATGGTGGCGCGACGTGCTGGAGGAGATTGCCAAGGGCGGCCCGGTCCGCCGCCATGAGGTCGCGACGCCCCTGGCCAAGGTTCTAAAGCCAGACATGGCGCGGCGGCTGGATGCCGCCGTTGAGGCACGCCGCTGGGACATCTATCGCGACCCGTTTGAGGATAGGGCGGCGTTTCGGGGGCATGTCGAGAATACGTCTGGTTTGCTGCTGCTGGCAGCAGCGAGGGCCTTGGGCGAAGTCGAGGAAACGCCGGTGCTGAAGGCAGGTTATGCGCTTGGCCTCTGCAACTGGCTGCGTGCCGTTCCCGCGCTGGAACGGGCAGGCCGGGTGCCACTGTTTGATGGCAGACCCGAAGCGGTGCGCGCGCTGGCAGAGGAGGGGCTGGCTGCGTTGGCCGAGGCGCGCGGGGCAGGGTTGCCGCGGACGGTGCGCCCGGCGATGTTGGCTTTGTGGCAGGTGGAAGGGTTATTGACGCAGGTGATACGAGACCCGGGCGCCGTTGCTGAGGACCGTATAGCGCTGTCGCAATTCAGAAGGCGGTTTGGGTTGATGGTGAAGGCGGTTTTGGGGCGGTGGTGATAATGACAGCGTATTCGAAGCTTCTCAAAGAGGGTTGCTGCCTAACCGCCAAAACAAAAAGGCAAGTCAATTGACCATTGAACAAATCCAAGTCGTGGATTTCATCAGCCTGAAATCAGAACGAAATGAGGTTGTTCTTACAATCTCGGACCATCTCGGTTGGAAAGAAAATGTGAATGATCATCTCCTTCAATTGCAGGAGAAGCTCAACACATACATACGCTTTGTCGAATCTGAAGAAATTTTGAAAAGCTACCCAGATGCTGAAGGAAGAAAGATCGTTTTCAACGTTCTGGGTAAGCACCCGCTGCCCAAAGAGGCCGAGCAGTTTTACGTGGAGTGCTCCCAAGTTTTGCGGGAGCTAAACATCGACTTAACCTTTGAAAACGTTATCGAAAAGTAGTGACCGGCCTAATCATTGCCCTGGCCTATCCTACCGTAAACCGCCCCCAACGGCGAACCCAGTAGGGTGGGCAATATTGCCCACCAATTCGTAGCGAAGGTATTCGGTGGGCAAACTGCCCACGCCACGCTTACCCCCTGACCTCCTCCGGCCGCAACACCAGCCAGATCAGCGCCCCGCCGGCCAGCGTCAGGAACGGCACCATGGCGAGGTTGACCGACAGCCACCCCACCTCCGGTGCCCCGCCGGTGCAGTTCATCAACCCGCCAGAGGCCAGTGACGCCACGGTCACGCCGCCAAAGACGATGAGGTCGTTCATGCCCTGCATGCGCCCGCGCTCTTCGGGTTCGTGCGCTGAGGCCAACATCGTGGTGGCTCCGATAAAGCCGAAGTTCCAGCCCAGACCCAAGAGGATCAGCGCGATGAAGAAATTCTCAAGCTCCACGCCCTGCATGGCCACAGCACCCGCGCAGGCGAGGATAACCAGACCCGCGCCGAGGATCTTCTCAACGCCGAAGCGGGCGATCAGGTGGCCGGTAAAGAAGGACGGCGCAAACATCGCAAGCACATGGCCCGTGACCACGTCCGCTGCGTTATTCTGCGAAAAGCCACAGCCCACCACGGCAAGCGGTGTGGACGTCATCACAAGGTTCATCAAGGCGTAAGACACTGTGGCACAGATGACCGCCACGGCGATGCGCGGTGTGGTCAAAAGCTCCCAACGCGTACGACCTTTGGGGCTGTCTTGCGTGACAGGCGCGGGTTTCGGGATGTCGAGAAAGAGAAACAGAAATGCGCCGATGAGGTTGATGGCGATCACCGCCAGATAAGTGCCCAGGAAAGGGATCACCATCGCGCTTGCCGTCACCTTCACAAGCTGTGGCCCGATGATGGCGCTGGCCAGCCCTCCGGCCATGACATAGGAAATCGCCTTGGGCTTGAAACTGTCGCTCGCTGTGTCGGCGGCGGCAAAGCGGTAGAACCCTTGCGCGGACATGTAGATGCCGGTCATGAAACTGCCGATGAGGTAGATCGGGAAGGAGGCGACATAGAGGCCGTAGGCCGCGACAGACGCGCCCAAAGCGCCCCCCATGGCGCCGATGAGAAACCCGGCCCGGCGCCCAAAGCGCTGCATCGCCATCGAGAGGGGGTTGGCCGACACCATCGACCCCAAAACAATGAGGGAAATGGGTAGGGTGGCGAAACAGATATTGCTGGCAAGCGTTTGCCCGGCCAATCCGCCCACCACAAAGATCATCGCCATCTGCGCGCCCAGGAACGCCTGCGCGAAGACCAGCACCCAGACATTGCGCTTGGCGCGGCTGTCATCGACAGGTGTGATCACGGCATCGGTCATGGTTCTGTGCTAGACCTCTTTAGGCGCCCCCACAAGGGCTCACTCCGCCGCATCAATGATATGCGCAAATGAGCCATGCACACGGCCCTGGCTTAGGCCCATATCGGGCAGGGCGGTGCCCTCGGCATCTGTGGCGGAAAACAGCGGCGTGCCTTGCGCCTTCAGCGTTGAGGCATAGTGGAATTCATGCGCGGTGTAGCGTCCCCGAAAGGGGCCAGATTGGGCGGTTAGATGGCGGTAGCCCAGATGCAGCTTGCGGGCGGCAAAGGAGGTCTCTAACGGCAAAAGCCCCGCCATGGTGTGGCGCTGGCCATCTGCATCGACCAAGCCCTCCCCAAGCACCATGTAGCCGCCGCATTCACCATAAATATCAGAATGTTCAGCGGCATTCCTCAAGCTCGTCAGAAACCTGTCTGCCGTCGCCAGTCGACCGGCATGAAGCTCTGGATAGCCGCCGGGCAGAAAGACGAGCTCTGCCTTCGGCACGGCTTCATCGGCCAAAGGCGAAAAGACCTTGATCTCAGCACCCGCGGCGCGCCAATCGGCCAGCATATGCGGATAGGCAAAAGCAAAGGCCTCATCCTGCGCCACCGCGATCACCTGCGCGGGGGGCGTAAGGCCTTTTGCGGGCCGGGCATTGGGCAGATGAGTGCTCAGGTTCAACAAGGCCTGCTGATCCAAACTCTCCGCCAAAGCCTCCGCGGCTCGGTCCAGAAACGCCTCCAAGTCAGCGCGTTCGCCGGCCTGCACCAGCCCAAGATGCCGGGATGGCAGAGCAAGGGCCGCATCCCGGCGCAGCGCTGCCAGAATAGGCAAGCCCAGCGGTTCAAGCGCTCGACGCAGCATCGCCTCATGCCGATCACTGCCCACATTGTTGAGGATCACCGCCGCCACCCGCACACCAGGATCATGGCCCGCAAACCCTGCCACAAGCGGCGCAACCGATCCCGCCTGTTTGCCCGCATCCACAACCAGCACAACCGGCAAACCGAGCATCCGGGCCAGATCGGCCACCGCCCCTTTGCCCTCTGGTGGCGCGCCATCGAAAAGCCCCATCGCGCCTTCAACGATCAAAAGCCCGTCGCCTACCGCAAGCGCTTTAATCCGGTCCGGCGTCATCGCCCAGGCATCGAGGTTCATGCAAACCTTGCCTGATGCGGCCTCATGAAATTTGGGATCTATGTAGTCCGGCCCGGACTTGGTCCCGCGCACCGGCACAGCTTGCCGCGCCAAATGCCGCAGCAAGGCCAGCGTCACCGTCGTCTTGCCACTGCCAGAGGACGGTGCCGAGATGATCAGCCCTTGGCCCATGCGCCCAGATCTTTCACTGTTCCCAAAATACTCAAATCCATCGCAGGAAACGCGCGCATCGCCATGAAAATCAAGCGCTTTCCGCCGGTCGCCCCCGGCCGAGAGGATCGAGGTTGCGTGGCGCATGACCCTCCAGCATGGACTGCCAGTCGAGTGCCTGACGCATCAGCACCGAGCGTCCGACACACAAGACTGCAGGTGGCTCCAGCCCGCTGTCTTCAATATCTTTTGCCATCGCGCCCAGCGTCGTCTCCAGCACCTGCTGGTCACTCGTCGTGGCGGAACACACCACGGCACAGGGCTCATCTGCATCACGTCCGGCATCAAGCAAGGCGGACGTGATGGGGCCGGCATGTTTCATGCCCATATAGATAACAAGCACCTGGCTGCCTTCGGAGATGGCGCGCCAGTTGAGCGAACTTGGCGTTTGGCCCGATTGGTCATGGCCGGTGACAAAGGTCACCGATTGATTCACATCTCTATGCGTGACGGGAATACCGGCATAAGCCAGCCCGCCAATGCCCGCGCTGATGCCGGGGATAATGCGAATGGGCACACCGTGCTGCACCAGCGTCTGCGCCTCTTCGCCACCGCGGCCAAAGACAAAAGGATCGCCGCCCTTTAGGCGCAGTACCCGTTTGCCCGCTTTGGCCAAATCGACCAGCCGCAGGGAAATGTCGCGCTGCTTGGCAGAGGGCTTGCCGCCCCGTTTGCCTGCATAGATATGCTCAGCCTGCGGCGCCCAGTCGAGAATGCGGTCCTCAACCAGCGCGTCATAGACCACCACATCCGCCTGACGCAGGGCATTGAGCGCGTGCAGCGTCAATAAACCCGGGTCGCCGGGACCCGCCCCACACAACCACACCCAGCCGGGCAAAAGCACCGGCCAGTCGGCATTGGGCAGGGTCACAGACTCAGTCATGTCTCTTCTATGCCGGGCTTTGGCGGCGCTTGAAAGCCCTGGAACGACCGGTTGCACGCTAAGAGGCGACATTCGCGGAGTAATTTGGCCGTTGGCGTGGGCGCAGGCCGTGCCTATAGTCCGCGCGATATGGCTCGCAAACCCGATGGACCTTTACGCCGTGGCTGGACCACAGGCGCTTGTGCCACCGCCGCCACCAAGGCGGCGTTGGTGGGGCTGTGGGGGGCAGGGCGGCCCGATACGGTGGGCATCACGCTGCCTGGTGGAGAGCAGCCAGAGTTTTCACTGTCCCACTGGGCGGAGGGTCCAGATTGGGCCGAGGCCGGGATCATCAAGGATGCAGGTGACGACCCGGATGTCACTCACGGGGCCGAGGTGCGCGCCCGTGTCAGCGCCTCATCGGGTGGTGTAGTGTTTCGCGCAGGGGAGGGCGTGGGCACCGTGACAATGCCGGGGCTGCCGATTCCGCCGGGGGAGCCTGCGATCAATCCGGTGCCGCGGCAGTTGATGAGCGAGGTCGTTGAAGAGATGGCTGCGCGAACAGGCAATGCACCAAATATTGAGATTACCGTATCGATTCCCGGTGGGGCGGCGTTGGCGCAGAAAACATGGAATCCCCGCCTAGGCGTCAAAGGGGGGTTGTCGATCCTTGGCACGACGGGCATCGTCCGCCCCTTTTCCTGTGCCGCCTGGATTGCCTCGATCCATCGCGGCATCGACGTGGCGCGTGAAACGGGCCTCACGCATGTGGCGGGCTGCACCGGGGCCACCAGCGAGAAGGCGGTTCAGGCGCTCTATGATCTGCCCGACCACGCGATGCTGGATATGGGCGATTTTGCCGGTGGTTTGCTCAAGTACCTCGCCAAACATCCCGTTCCGCATATCACCATTGGTGGCGGGATCGGTAAGATGACCAAGCTGGCCCAAGGTGCGCGTGATCTGCATTCAGGACGCAGTCAGGTGGATTTTGATGGCTTGGCCGATGCATTGCGAAAGCCTGAGTTGGCTGGCATGAATACAGCGCTGCAAGTTTATGAAACTGTTGGGAAAGAGATGGCCGAATGGATAGCATCTTCAGCCTGTGAACAGGTGCAGTCCATGCTCCCCGATACGGTTTCTTGCGATGCTTTGGTCATAGATCGGCAAGGCGATATCATCGCGCGCGCCGGGCAGAGGCCGGGATCATGACGCTTTTGCTTTTGGCCGGAACCGGCGAGGCCAAGATCATCGCCCAAGCTTTGCACGACAAAGGCATCAAGGCACGTGCCTCGCTTGCCGGGGTCACCCGAGCACCGAGCCCTCTTGCGATTCCAACAGATAGCGGCGGGTTTGGCGGAGAGAATGGATTTAAGTCTTACCTGCAAACACATGATATTAAGTCCGTTTTGGATGCCACACATCCTTTTGCGGATCGCATCTCACACCGGTCTGAACGCATCTGTCGCGAGCAAAACATACCCTATTGTCAGCTCCTGCGCCCGGCATGGATGCCAGAGCCCGGAGACGACTGGATTTGTCTGGACCGTGAGGAAGAGGCGGCAGCGCATATTCCGGAGGGGGCCATCGTTTTCCTGGCCACCGGGCGGCAGACCTTGTTGCGGTTTGAGAACCTGGCAAACTGCACGCTCATCTGCCGCCAGATTGATCCCCCCGATGGTCCGTTTCCGTTTCCCAATGGACGATACTGCATCGGCCGTCCGCCGTTTTCCTTTGATGATGAAGTAAGTCTTTTCAAAGAGTTGGGGGTCGAGTGGTTGATCGTCAAAAATGCCGGGGGCACCATCCCTCGCACCAAGCTTGAAGCGGCACGCCATCTGGGCATTCGCGTGATCATGCTCAATCGCCCGGCGCAGCCCGACGCCAAACGCGTGACAACCGTCGAAGAGGCGTTGGCATGGGTGCAAAACCTATGAAAGAACGCATTATCCAGACACCCGACGATGTGGAAGAGGGGGTTCAGGAACTATGTAAAATCTGCCCTCGCATGGCCTATGCCTATGCTCAGACCGGCGCATTGCCGCTGCGGCGCAAGCCGGATGGGTTTGCCGAACTCCTTAGTGCGATTGTCAGCCAACAGGTCAGTGTGGCTTCGGCGCAGGCCATCTGGGGGCGAATGAAGGCTGCCGGTTTGACCGGGCCGCGCAAGATCATGTGGGCCAGCGATGATGACCTGCGTGCGGTGGGCCTGAGCCGTCAGAAGATGCGCTATGCGAGGGCGCTGGCCGGGGCAGGGATCAAGTACCGTTCTCTGCGAATGGCCCCCACGGAGGACGTGATTGCCACGCTCACCGAAGTGCCAGGCATCGGTGTCTGGACGGCAGAGATTTACGCTATGTTCTCATTGGGCCGCGCGGATGTGTTTGCACCGGGAGACCTGGCCCTGCAGGAGGCGGCTCGGGTTCTCTATGATCTACCTGAACGCCCTAAAGACCGGGCTCTGAGAGAGATGGCCGAGGCCTGGTCCCCCTGGCGCTCAGTCGCAGCACGGCAGCTTTGGGCGTATTACCGGGTGATGAAGAACCGGGAAGGGGTGCGGTGAAGATGCTGGGGTAGTCCGCTGTGCGGACAAAGCGGGCATATTCTCTTGCAGCTTTCGCTGACGCAGAAACCGCTCGCATCTGCGATATACGTTTCGCCGCGCTGCGGCCATTTTCGCCGAAGCGGTCTTTTGCCCTGCCAAAAAAGGCACCCGGACAAACCGTCCGAACACCGCAAGATAGTCGGCGAATGGACGTCCAGTTTCACATCGGCGTAATCACTGATCGTCGACACGCACAACCACCTCCATTGCGAGGAGATCGGTATCTTCTCCCTGGAAGCTGCCGGTTACCGGAGCGACCTGTAATATGTTCCGCGCAACGGCCACCGGAATCAGATTGGCCGACCCCACCGACCTGTTCGTAGGGTCGAACGGGATCCAACCGGTCCCGGGAACGAAGACTTCGACCCATGCATGTGTAGAGCCCGAGCCGGCAGATCCGAGCCGGTCATTACTGGGGTCGTAAAGATAGCCGGACACCAGACGCCCCGAAACCCAGCGTTCGGATAGCCTCGGCAAAGAGGACCGCAAAGTCGCGACACGAGCCACAGCCCCGGTCGAGGGTTTCGAGTGGTCCTTGCGTGCCTTCGCTCTCGCGGATCTCATATGTGATCTGCGCTGTTATGCCATTGCTGACGTCCTTCAGGAGCGACAGGGTATCCGTTGGCCTGTGCATCACTAATTGTTCGACCCAGTTTGACAAGCGCCCTGCGTCGTCTTGGTATTGTGGCGCAGAAAGCGCCCCGAGATCTGTCCAGTCTTCGGTGGAGTAGAGGAACGGGTAGGACGTCGCAGGGGCAGCAATTGGGAAGACGGGCCAGTCTGGCGCGTTCAGGATGGCGGTTGAGTGCGACCGGATCGAAAGCGTCTCCCTTGCGACATCGAAGTTGGCGATAGCGATGGCGTTTCCGGCGACATCGTGGGACCAGTCAATGCGGGCCGTCGGCGTGATCTCAAGATCGAAAGCCGTCAATGTAAGGTCCCGCGTTTCGCGAGGACGCAGCATCAGCCTGTGCGGTCCAAGGACCACGGCGGTGCGATAGCGATAGGTGGTCGTGTGTGCGATCGTGATCGTCGGCATGCAGCAGACCTAAGTCGACCGACGGCCGGAGCGAGACCGACCTTTGCTGGCGCCTTCGGGCACTGCCGCGCGCCATGCTGTCGTACCTTTGCACCTTGCACAGATGCGCTGGCCGAACCCCTCGCTCCAAAACGAAGCATCACAACGCAAGCAGAATCGCAGCTTCGGCACATCTCCAAGCGCGCGGCTGGGGTGATCCATAAGGGTGTCTTCGACTGGTGATCGCATTGGATCCTCGCGTGCATCTGACCTGTGAAATTGCGCCTTCGACGTCATTCGGAAACAGATGGCATGCGCGACCTTCTCAACATCCCTTCGTTTTCGGCGTCATGAATGTCCGAACGGTCCTGCCATGGCATCGGTTCGGTTCCGGTTTCGGGATCGAGCACATCCTTGTCTGTCTGTATCGTTCGCGTTCCCGAGTAGAGATGGCGCAGTTGCGCCTCCGAAACCCCGTCCGCCTGCATGACCAGTTGCACCATCGGATCGTCCAGCATGTCTTCGAGAAAGACCTGCGAGAGGTCCTTACCGGACAGTTTGTCTTTCGCACGGGCACGGTCGAGGTCCGCCAGCGACACGGACAGACTTCGCGTCAATCCCGGATGGGACAGGCGTCGATGCAGATGGACCACGACTGAGGCCTTCCAGGCTTCGGGATCCTTGTGATCGGGCGGTGAGGCGAGCTCTGTCTCGATATCATACTCGCCGGCAGGAAGCGTTTCGTCGAAGCCGGGAAGATTGAAAGGCCGGTCAAAAACCGCGACTGTCTTGGAGGTTTGGTCGTCCATTGCGTTTGATCCTTTCAGTTTAGTTGCTGCTCCACGGCATGGAGCAAAACCAGCCCCTTGCGGTGCATGCTTCAGGTTTTCTTCGGACCCGTAGAACCCGGTTTCGAAGCAGTGTCCGGCGCTTTGATTGCCGGTTCTTTTTTCAACGGTTCCATAGGTTTGGGTTTCAGTATGGCAGCAGCTCTGGTCGTCAGGTCTTTGAAAGACATGAGTTTCATCCTTTTTGGGTTTTCCGCTGGAATTTCCGGGCCTCAATCAGGCTCGAATTCTCGAATGCGGCTTACTTGTATATGTGTATTGACCGGCCCTATTACGATGGCGCGGTGTCGGAAAAGTCTGCGAGATATGACTTTCGTAGTTCACGCGGTCGATCAACTGGGCGTCATACCAGCGTCAGGTAATGTTGGGTCTCGCAGTCATTGAAACTTCCGTTCACCTTTTGCTTGCCATGAACGGTCTTTGCGACATCCGGGGCGCTCATCGCCCGCATAAGCGCACTGTAATTCACCCCCATCTTCATCTCGGACCCAACGGGCACGGCAGTTTTCCCTGTATCGACCACGGTGTGGTCGCAAGTCGCACCGATGAGTATGATTCCTGAGGGAAACTTAAGGCCGCTTGTTTCGGTATCTTGCTGCCCGACAGCAAGGACAGTTCGGGCTCGCAGGTCATCACTCCGAACCAATTTCAACATCCCACGCTCCGGAGCAATTGACGCAGGTGGTATTGAGCTTGGCTTGTCCCTGGCTTCGATCACCTCGGCAAAAAGGGCAAAGGCGTCCGTATGAAGGCCGGCTATCGGATGCCCTGTCACGGGGTCGGTGCCCAATAGGATCGCCTCACCCAGGCGGAGGTTGTTGACCCGCCCGGTTGAACCTTCACCAAGCGCCCATGGCAAATTGGCCGAGCCACCTCCTGACACAAGCTCGACAAAAGGTCCGCAAGCGCCTTCGACTTGGTCGGCCAGTCTCGAGAGCATGGCCATGTCGCCGCCCGTCGGTGCCGCGTTGCCCATGCAGGCAAAATTCGCAGCGATGCCTTTGAGCGCGACACCAGGTGTTGCGATGACGCGAGCGGCGCACTCGTTGAGGTTCTCCGGCAAAATGCCTTCGCGCATATCCCCCATTTCAGCCAATAAGATAACATCGTGCGAGGTACCCAGTTTCTTTGCGGCGGCGCCAAGCTTCCGGATTGTGTCCATCTCCGTGTTGTAGCTCGCGTCACAATGCTGGATTGCGTCTTCCATCTCGCTAAGTAGCGGCGCGCGGATCATCGAAATTGGGCAATTGATCCCTGCGATCCGCATCCGAACGACATTTGCGATGCGTGCGTCGGCCAGACCGACAACGCCACCGTCCAGCATCGCCCTGGCTATGTCAGGATGCCCGCACACTGCCTTGGTTACACCGGTGACCGAGAGTCCACGGGCGCCAAGACGACGGACGAGACATCGCGCGTTTGCCTGGATCTTGCCCAGATCAATCTCCACACGCGGCGTGGTCATTCCGCGGCCACGAGAGGCACGGGCCGCAACTGTGGAAAGGCGGTCAGGACCATGTCGGTCAGGTGCACCTCCGGCCGGGTCAGCGCGTCCGTCACCGGAACTCCGAGATCGCGTGAAAGACTGTCGATTGCACGATCGACCTCGGCGTCCGTCATCGTTTCGTGATTGATTGTGACACCAATCACCTGTGTGTCTGCAAAAGCTTCGATGAGGGCGATTTCGCTTTTCGGCTCGGGCATTGGCATGGTGGGAAAGTCGCAGCGGTGGGCACGCTTGGGCGCATGTTGAAGAACGACAGCATGCGGCTGGCTGCCGCGAAGAATGAACGCCGATGTGCAAAAAGCCGGATGGCTGAGCGCGCCTTGTCCTTCGATCAGGATGACGTCTGGTTCGTCGCCGTGAGACGCCGCGACAATCACGCGTTCAAGTTCCCCGCAGCAAAACTGCGGTGGCACGGCGTCCATGGCAATCCCGTATTTCGCGCCCTGCATGAGCCCCGTCTGGCCGGTGCCAACGAGAACCGTCTTGATGCCACGCGCGTTCAACACCTTGGCCAGAACGGTCGCTGTCGTCCGCTTGCCAATTGCACAATCCGTTCCCAGTACGGCGATGCGGATTGCCTTCACCTTGGACACGCGTCCATCAAACAGGCGCATATCCTTGCTTGGTCGGGGTTTACGGATATCGCGGATCGTCACGTTGGCTGCGTGAGCAGCGCTCGAGATCTCGGGATCATCACCAAGGTATTCGTGCAGACCGCTGACGATGTTCATGCCGAGAGCGATTGCATCCAGCACAACCTCTCGATCTGTAGGTGACATCCTCCCTGTAGAGGGGGCCATCCCATAGATCAATGTGTCGGGGATTTGCGCCGCTCCTGTAACAGCAGCCTCGAGGTCTTCAACAATGGGGATGGCGTTACTCACATTGTCCAGCACCTGCCCGCTGTCGCGCCCTTCAAGTCTGCTGTCTATGACCGAAAGAATGCGGTAGGCTTGGCTGTGACGGACAAGCCCATTTGCGGTCTTCCCGTCGACTTGCCCGAAGTTCCCTTCACAATAGACAACCGCTGTGGGCACCCAGTTTGTTATAGCTTTTCTGCCGCAAGTTCGACGGGATGCGGATACGTCAGGTGGGTCTTGCGGGCCTATCACTGACAGCCTGGCCGTCAGGTTTTCTGCATTTTCCGATTCCATGATTATTCCTTTACAAAGCGGGCCCGTCGGGTCCGATCAAAAGATGAGTTCGGAAGGAACGCCGCATTTCAGTCTGGATTGCGCGCGTTAGTCGTTCAGGACGCAACCCCCCGCGATCGCTGAAAATTCCTATGGCACTCCCACCGGTTTCCCGATCGGTCGAGATGCGCATTTTCAGGGAGGTCAATCGCTGTGCAGCCATCGTCAGACTGTGCAAAGCCGCGATTACACTTCCAGCCTGGGCCATAGCTTGCATCGTAGAAATAGGCATTCTCCGGAACGACGACAGCCTCACAGGTATCTTCGCGTTCGAAGTAACCCCGCTCACATGTCCATGGCTGTCCGTACCCAGCTCCGTTCAGAAAGGCATTCTCGGGAACGGCAATAGCAATGCATGTGTCGCCTTCGATCTCATAACCCCGATTACATAGCCAGACAGACCCATATACATTGTCGGCCAGATAAGCGTTTGGAGGCAGATCGATCTCTAGGCAAAGATCGTCAACCTTCATGTAACCACGAAGGCAGTTCCATCTCTTCCCGGACGGGTCGAGATATCCGCCATCGGGCACAACGACCTCAAGACACGTCTCGTCATCGACCTCCTGAAACCCGTGCAAACACTCCCAGCCTGCGCCATAGGTTCGGTTGGTGGCATAGGCGTTCTGCGGGACGATGATGGTTAGGCAGGTATCACCGTCACGCCGGTATCCACGATCACACTCCCATCCCTCGCCATAGCTTTTGGGCCGCGCATTCGCGGGCATCGGGGCCGATTGAGATTGGGCGAAAGACGGCGATCCGATCGCGATGAACGCGACAATGGCGACCGCAAGGAATTCCGTGAAAAACACTGTGGCGAGCACGCCTAAGGTGCTCTTGGACGAAACAGGCGACAGTTTGAGGTCATTACGATGCATCAAGGTCGAGACCTTCGATGCAAGCCTGCGCCAGATCGCGGTTCGGGCCATCTGATCCGGGCATCGTTGCCCAACCGGTTTCCATCACAGCGTCGCGCCGCTTGAATGACGACGCCTCACGGATCGTAACCAGCTTTGCAATGCGTTCATTGTCAGTGCGGGACATGTCAAGGCAGAAGGGCACGAGCGCTGCGATAACGCTGTCCTCCGCCATCTCACTCGCCATCTTCTCGGCGCTGCTTCCGGTCACCCATCCTCCCCACGAGAATCCAACGATGCCGACAAACGCCGCGCCAAGGAGCGCGCCGTAGATGCCGGGTTTCAGCCATTCGGGTGTGGTCATTTCGTGTCCTCCAGCGGGGAAAGCGCCGCTTCGCTGTCATTGGTGGTTTCGGAGAGGGCCCGATCACATGCGATGGCATGTTCGAGCTCCTCCTTTGTGGTCATTTGCATCGTCGTTTGTCCCGCATGGCTCCCGCGCCCCCGGATCATCAGGTATGTCGCGGTGCGCCGGTAAGCCTCGAAGCTGAGGCCTTGTATAAGCTCTTCTTCGACAAGGATTTCATATGTGCCGGGCGGAAGCTCTAGCTGGCTGTAGCCGATCGTGAAGTCGTTTGAAAACGTCACCGTTGATCTGGTCGAACGCGTGAACAACCCGGGTCTCCATTGAAAAGATGTTGGACTTTCCGCCGTCGCCATCGTGGCAAACGTCAAAAAGAATACCTCGCCAAGGCAAGGCTGCTAAGTGCACATTATCCGAGCCCATGCGGGGCGATGCTGATCGAGGTTAGCCCCCGCCGGGTTCTTTGCTGTCAGGGTGGTAGGTAAAGCCGTTCCGCGGTTTCAGACACCTCCGTGCAAGTCTTAGCATCAGTCTCACGCCGAAAGGAAACCAGTGTCCGCCTCAGACGTACTTCACCCGGATGGCAGTGACTACGATGCCTTTCTTTTTGCGGAAGTGGGCGAGGACAGAACCGGTGCGGCCGTTACGGTCTTGTCAGCGCTCGCGCGCCTTGACCTGGAACCATGGACCGAGGCGCGTGAGCTCTCACAATTGTGCCCGGATGACGCGCAAGTCCGACTGACGACGCATTTTGAAGCGATAACCGACATTCCGGCGCTGGCGCTGGCTAGCGAGAGCAGAGCAGCAAAGCTGCTGTCATTGTTGCCGAAGCGCGCACCGCTTCGTGATACGAAATCACTCGAAACAGGCACCATCAGTTTTCCAAAGCTTTCGATGTCTTGGACAATGATGGCCTTCATAGGCGTCGTGGTTCTAACATGGTTCTTCTATCTGGCTCAAACGGGCTAACCCATGTCAGTGCGGCGACGCAGAGAATCCGGAAAGATGAACCTGTCCACCGCAAGTTAAGGTGGCATTTCCCGAGTATCTCAGAGGCGCGGGAAACATGTAGTGCATTCCTTCGTACTGTATGTTCCTTGCGCCTCTTTTCCTCGGACCGTCCAGGAAAGGGCAATTCCATGAGTGAAGAAAACCAAACCCAGGAAAACCAGACCGTGAAACACATGGCCTCGGTCAAGGCTGCATGGGACAAGGCGCCAGAAGGCCCCAAGAAGGCCGCAGCGCTAAAGCACTATCAGGCCGCTGAAAAGGCCCATGAAGCCGAAAACGACGAAGAGGCACACAACGAACTCAAGCAGGCAAGCCGCGCATTGGTGTAATGTCAGTAACTGTGAAAAGACTGCAGGGCCGCCCAAAGCCTGACTTGGGGCGGTCGTTTCACGGCAAAAGAGGTCGTGACTGATCGAGATAAGCCGGATCGAAATCCGCCAATGCAACCAGTCCCTCGTAGTCATCGAACGTAACAAGCCCGCTCTGAAACGTGACGAGCCCGCCTTCGCGGAGCTTGCGAAGGACGCGGTTAACGTGGATGGCGCTTAACCCCAACGCATCAGCCAGATGATACTGCGTGAGCGGGCAGGCATAGCCTTGCCGACTTCCCATACCGACGAGGGACAGTCTCACGCCAAGCTCCAGCAGGAAATGCGCCATGCGTGCATCCGCATCGCGCCGCCCCAACCCAACCAGATGCTCGACAACCATCGCCTCATCCCGCGACACGGCCCAGAGAATGGCCGTAGCCAGCCGGGGTGTCTCTGCAAAGGCTTGCAGAAGATCGCTCCCCAGGACTTCCGCAGCTTCGATCTCGACGATTGGCTCAATCCCATGATCGGACGTGTGCAAAAGCACGCTGCGCAGCCCCAGAAAATCCCCCGGTATCTGGAAATCAACGATCTGCCGCGTCCCGTCAGCCTGTATCTTGTAAGAAACGACCCAGCCCGCCGCCAGGATGTATGCTGCCTGTTCGGATTGGCCCTGGTGAACCAAGTCGCGCCCAGCAGAGAAAGATTTCCTCCGTTGGTGCAAACGCTCAAGAACGGCCAGCTCAGTCTCCGACAGTGCAACAAACGCGGAGAGCTTTTGGGTGAGTGGACTGGCTTTGATGTTCATCATCGGTCCCTCCCGAACCGGCTCGTACTCATGGAAGAATTCGGCGCCGACACTGCTTTCGATCAGTACGGGATACCAAACTCTTTGTGAATTTAGGGCGATCAAGACCCAACCCGGTCGCAAAACAACGAACGAAAGAGGAATGCCCCGATGTCAGAGCAACGAGACGCCGCAGGCATGGCCGCCCTTTCGATTTGCGAGGCGCTCCTACTTGCCCTGCAAGATCGCAATCTACTGCCGGAACGCGAGATCGTGGGGGTTCTTCGGGATGCGGCTGCGACCCACGAGAATGCTCAAGACCCGGAGGACGAGCGCAAATTGCATGGGGCAGCCGCCAAACTGATCAACGAGATCATCATTGGCGGCAACCTATCGCAACGCTCGTAACGCCGACCCTCTTACGCTGGATATGAGCGAAGCCTAAATGCTCAATCGCGCCTCTCAACTCGTTTTCAGATCTGTCGATTCGGTCTTTGATTCAGGAGGCTGTTCTATTGCACTCCGCAACTGCTTGTCTTTTTCTTGAGAGGCCTTTTTGTCGGCGGCCTCTTTCTTCGCCAAGTCGTTGAACGACATTCTGGCTTTCCTTTTCTGGCTGCCAGGGTATCCAGCAGCTTGTGATCTTTAGGGGATAGAAGCTCCTTTGGCAAAGGAAATACTGGCGATTAGTTAGCCCGCACCTTGTAACATTGCCAGGAAACCACCACATACAACTTGCTACTGAACTCCATTCGACCCTCTGTTTTCCTTTACCGGCTCACAGCGCTAGACACTGTTGTGAGAAGCCGGGTTGCCGCATGTCGCGGGCAGCGATTAATCAAGGAAAATTCACATGGCCAATGGCACAGTGAAATGGTTCAACGCCACCAAAGGCTTCGGCTTCATTGCACCTGACACAGGAGGCAAGGATGTGTTCTTGCACATCTCCGCCCTCGAGAAGTCGGGGATGACTACTTTGAAAGACGATCAAAAGGTGACCTTCGATGTCGAGGCCGGCCGCGACGGCCGCGAAAGCGCAACCAACATCGCGCTTGCCTGAACAATGCAACGGGGCGCTCCTACGGAGCGCCCCATCGCCATGAGAAAGCCATCCAAAACGACCCAACCGGAACGAGACGCCCTGGAATGGACGCGCCTTATGGCGCGATACCGCACACCGAACACGGCCCGAAGCCTTTTAGAGCTGTTTGTCACGGTTACGCCGTTTGTCGCGATTTGGGCAGTGGCCTGGTGGATGCTGTCGGTCAGCACCGTGCTGGCCGTCATTTTGGCATTGGGAAACGCGGCCTTCCTGGTCCGTCTTTTCATGATCCAGCACGATTGTGGCCACGGGTCCTTGTTTCGCAGTCGGAGCGCGTGCGACTGGTTGGGACGTGCAATAGGCGTGGTGACGCTGACGCCCTATGATGTCTGGCGCGAAACCCACTCGATCCACCATGCGACAACCGGCAATCTGGACCGTCGGGGCATTGGCGATCTGCCGACGATGACTGTCAGAGAATATCGGGAAAAGGGGTGGATCGGCCAGAGCTTGTACCGCCTTGTCCGCAATCCGGTCTTCCTGTTCGGGGTCGTGCCATTTTATACCTTCTTCATCCAGAACCGGCTGCCGGTCGGTTTGATGCGATCAGGCTGGCACTATTGGCTGAGCGCGCTCGCGACAAATGCAGCTATCGCCGCTGTCCTGGCAACGCTCGTCTGGTTCGGCGGTTGGCATGTACTGGTGTTCGTGTTTCTTCCGACGATGTTTCTCGCGGCGATGACCGGCATGTGGCTCTTTTACATTCAGCACCAATTCGAGGAAACCAGCTGGCAACGCGACGAGGATTGGAACATTCATGAAGCAGCGCTGGAGGGTAGTTCACACTATGCGCTGCCCGGCATTCTGCGCTGGATCACCGGGAATATCGGCGTCCACCACGTTCATCACCTGGCGAGCCGAATCCCATTCTACCGTCTTCCCGAAGTCCTGCGCGACCATGACGCTCTCGCCAATGTCCGGCGTCTCACCTTCCGTGACAGCCTGCGCTGCGCAATGCTGGCGCTTTGGGATGAAAAGGGCCGACGGCTGGTCTCCTTCGCCGAAGCACGGCGGCTGACCCCGTAAGGCGGTCACATCGACACGCGAAACTCAATAATCCAGAAAAGGGTTCCCCATGACAGGTTCCAATGCACAAGGCAGAACAGATGCCGGCCATGACCTCTTCAAAGGCACGACCAAAAAGAGGAAAGACAAGGCCAGTAAGAAAGACACACCGCCCCCGATCCAAGTCGGCGAACATGGCAGATATCAGATCAAGTCGGGCCTCCTCGCCGGCAAATTCGTGGCCCGCGCATTTTCTAAACCGCCAACGAAGGCGCGTGGCATGATCGCCGAGGCCACAGGTGAGACCGAAGAAGCCGCGATCACCGCTTTGCACTCCGCCATCGATGCGCGTGAAGTCCGCAGGAACGAAGACCGAAGAAAGGATCCTCGTACAGGGACGCTGGTACCGTGTACCGACGAATACGTGGAAGCGTTCAATTCTGTAAACCTGACGCGTCCTCAGCGCGCCATGTTGATGGCGTTGTCGCTGGCGGAAGATAACGGGTTGGCAGAGGAAAAGGTTGCGGATGCTGGCAGCTATAAGTCCGCGAACTCGGCCAAAAAAGCTCTGGCAAGCGCGGGTCGTATGATTGCTGGATATCTGTCTTCAAAGACCGGTTCCAAGATGCCTTCAAAGAGTTTGGATGGAACTGCGCTAATTGGTTTTTGCGGTGACTCCGGACAAGAAGATAAGCCCGGGAACTGGATTCTGCACCCCGAACTTTGCGCCGCCATCCGTATCGCTACATGAGCTAAAAGGGTTGGCCGTTTGAGTGATTGCCCACTTGGAGCTGGCAGCCAATTCATCCTACTTTATTTTGTCCGGGATAGTTATGGTGAGCGGACGTCAAATAGATTTTGGCGGCGCTGGTCATTTTTTGTCAAACCTGATGCTTGCAGCGGGTTGGCCTGCAAAGGCGAGCGGGATCAGCCGCTCGCCCAATGCCTAAAGGTCAATACTTTCGGCGATACTCAGCGCATCTTCGAGTTCAACTCCCAAGTAGCGCACTGTGCTGTCGACCTTTATATGTCCTAGCAAGAGCTGAACCGCGCGCAGGTTACCTGTTTTCCGGTAGATCTCAGCAGCTTTGGTTCGGCGAAGCGAATGTGTTCCGTATCCGCTTGGTTCCAGACCAATTGACGACACCCAATAGTGTACCAACCGGCCATATTGACGGGTTGAAATATGCGGTCGATCGTGGAAGCGGCTGGGAAACATGAACGAGCAAGCCAACATCTCGGGTGACTTGACCCAAGCCAGGACAGTTTCCCTTGTGTTTTCCGTCAGTTCAAACCGAACGGGCCGCTTGGTTTTGCTCTGAATGACCGAAACACGTTCTCGGAGGCGATCTTCTTTGACCAGATCGACCACAGAGAGCCTGACCAGATCACATCCACGTAGCTTGCTGTCGATGGCAACGTTAAAGAGCGCCAGATCGCGAAGGTTGTTCGCCAGTTCCAGTCGCGCTCGGATGGCCCAAACCTGTTTTGGTAGCAACGGTCGCTTCTGGCCGACGATCCGCCCCTTGTTCCAGGCTTTACGTTTCGGGGTGACAGCAGGAAGTTGGACTCGAGGCATGATTTGCCCTCCTTGCCGCCCTCCAAACCCAAGCATCAGCACCGCGCTGACGTTGGAATGCTACTTGCAAACCTGATTGTATTTGGCCTGCCACCAGCGGGTTTGTACTCCAAACTTTGTAGCAGCCCGAATGAATGGCCGAATTCACCGCTGCCTTGCCGCGCTGAAATCTAAGCGCTTGCAGCAATTTCCGTGCTGCGAGCGCGCGCAGCGAAGGATCAAGACTTCTGCTGTGGGCTCTCACCCGCCATTCGCTGATCCCAGACTTACACGTCCAAAGACAAATCCCTGCATGATACTTAACGCTCTCGACTGAGCTGTTGAACACAGTCCGTTAAGACCGTACACCCCAAGGGTCAACCGAAAAGGGGCTCCACATGACACGCGTATTGAATGCTGGCCGCAAAGAGCCTTTGTCGGGCACCACCCGGTCTGTCGTGGTGTTCCTGCATGGCTATGGCGCCAATGGGGCCGATCTTTTGGGGCTGGCCGATCCATTGGGCGAACATCTGCCCGATACGCTGTTTGTCGCACCGGACGCCCCCGAAACGATCCCCGGCGCGCCCTTTGGATTTCAATGGGCGCCGATCCCATGGATTGATGGCTCCAGTGAAGAGGCGGCGGAAACGGCGTTTCGGGCCTCTGCGGCAGATGTGAACGCTTTTCTCGATGCGCTGATGGTTGACGAGGATGTGTTGCCCGAGCAGGTGGTGCTTTTTGGCTTTTCCCAGGGCACGATGATGGCCCTGCACGTGGCCCCGCGGCGCGAAGATGCCGTGGCAGGGATCGTGGCCTTCTCTGGTCGCCTGTTGCAGCCTGATCTGCTCGCTGATGAAGTGGTCAGCCGTCCGCCTGTGCTTTTGGTGCATGGCGATGCAGATGATGTGGTGCCGCCGCAATCCTTGCCGGAGGCCGCCGAGGCGTTGCAGGGCGCTGGGTGGACCGATGTCTATGCGCATGTGATGAAAGGCACCGGCCACGGGATTGCGCCAGATGGGCTTTCCGTCGCACTGGCCTTTATGCGCGACAAGCTGGGGCTTTGAGGCGCGGGTTCATGCCGCCTGTGCGATTTGGATCACCCAATCGTTACGTTCAGCCGCCCCGGCATGTATGCTAACATCAGGCAAGCACCGAACCGGCTCGGGTATTGGTCCTGAGTGAAGGATTTGGGCCTTATTTGAGGTGACAAGCTGGCATGAAACACAAGGTTTTTGGATGGGTACTTTGCGGTGCGATCAGCCTTGGGGCAGGGCCAGCCGCCGAGGCGTGCGCCTTTCATGGCTATGTGCCTGATCCAACGCTGGTCGATCTTCTGCTGGCCACCGAACAGATCGTGGTGGCGCGCCCTGACCCCGGTGATCCCACCCGTTATCAGCCGATCAGCGTGCTCTTGGGGCCTGACACCGCGCAGGTTCCCGTGCCTGTGAGCCCGGCCACCCGTGCGCGGCTCTCCAAAGAGACAACGCACACAGCTCTTTTGGCCCGTGATGGAGCCTATGGGCCGTGGCAGGAGCTTGCGGTTCTCGATGACAGGTTTCGCGGCGTGATTGATCATGTCGTGGCGCACCAGTTCGAGTGGTCTTTCGGTGCGGATGCCGAGAGGGTGTCTTTGTTCTCAGGCTATCTCAACGATCCCAATCCCGATTTGCGCCGCCTGGCGCTGCAAGAGCTGGACCGCGTGCCCTATGGGGTTCTGCGCGCCGCGCGTTTGCCGAAGATCCCAACCCTGAAGCAGGATCTGCAATCAGGGGACAGCGATCTGTTGCCCATTCGCATTCTGCTGGCCGGGCTGTCACCGGACCCCAGCTTTGGCGCTGTTTTGGCGCAAGACCTTGACGCTGCAATTGCGCAGGATTTGCCCTATCTCGGGGCCTACGCGACCGCATGGATAGAGCTGGACGGCAAAACAGCGGCACAGGCCATTCTGGATCGCGTTGCCCAAGATGACACGCTGTCTCTCAACGCCCGCATCAAACTTCTTGAGGCGCTGGCCCTTCAGCACACACATGCGCCTGCGCCCACGCGTCGGGTGATTGCGCGCGGCGTGGCCGAGATTCTGCGCAGCAGGCCCGACCTCAGAGAAGCCGCGACGACGCAGTTTGGCTTTGGCGGGGGCTGGGCGTCGTCAGGTAAGGAACCTACCGGGAAACCCCTTGAAACCGACCGCTGAGCGAGCATGGCTCTGTCAGGTGTCTTTGTTTGACCACGGCGCAAAAAAGTTGATTTTTAGGATACTTCGGCGCAGTCTGCCTGTTGTGGGTGACGTAGGGTAAGACAAATGGATCAGACGCGGTCTGAGCTTCAGGATCTGAGTGATCTGATTGGCGTGGTCTATGAGTCCGCCCTTGAGCTGAAGCAATGGCAGCAGCTGTTGATGACGCTCAACCAAAAATTCAAAGGTTTCATGGGCGCGGTTTACACGCAGGAAGGCGAGAAGTTCATCGGCATGTACAATCCCGATGGGTTCAACACCGCGTCGCAAGAGGTCTATGACAAGCACACGGTCGATGGCAAAGTGCATGGCATCAAGGATGACCAGAACGATCATCGGCGGGAGCTGTTGAAGCGCATCGATCCGCAGATTGGGGATGTCTACTACTCGCGAGAGATATTTACTGACGAAGAATTCCGGTCCTCAACTTCGTACAAGACCGTATTGGAACCTGCCGGGATTGGGCATTGGGTGTCACTCAAATTTGCCCAAAGCGGTGTGCGCGAGGCGGTGTTTATCTTTTTCGAGAACGAAAAAAGCCCCGATACGCCCGACCCGGAGGCGCTGAAGCAGGTGTTTGAGCTGATTTCACCGCATGTGGTGCGGGCCACCCGTATCGCGCGGGCCTTACGCATGGCCAAGGAAGCGTCCGAGACCTTCCAGGGCTTTCTGGATGCCATTGCCCTGCCGATGCTGGTCACGGACCGCGAGGCGCGGCTGGTTTTTTCCAATGCGGCCGGTCAGCGACTTTTGGAGCGTGGTGCACTTTTTCGCACGGATGCCTCAGGTCGGTTAACCTTGAGCGATGCGCACAACACCAGCGCCGTCTATCGCCAGATTGCCGGTATTGAACGCAACGATGTGCCCACAGGTCTGCGTCTTGACGAAAGCGACGGGCCTGTGTCGCTTTGCATTGCGCCGTTTCACCCGTCGATGGCCGATGTCGGGGAGGCGGACAAGGATCTCTTTGATGCGCGCAGGCTATATGCGGTTTTTGTCGGCAGTCAGGGCGATGAGCCGGTGAACACCGGGTTGTTGCGGGATGTCTTTGAGCTGACTGAGCGGGAGGCCGAGATTTGCAGCGCTGTGGTCGCGGGGCAAAGCCCGTCGGATATCGCCGCCGCGACAGGGCGCGCCGAAAAAACCATCCGTAACCAAATTCAGGCGATCTATGAGAAAGTCGGCGTGAACTCAGCGCAATCGCTCAACGAAGCGCTCTCGGTGTTCAAAACGGTTGGGGCGATCTTCAACGTGGAAGACAAACATATGTTTGAGCTTCGCAGTTAAAAACCGCCCCATAAGCCTGCTCAATTTGGAGGAGAGAACAGGCCCATTTCTGGAAGGTGTGGTTGGATCAGGCCGACCAGTTGGCGATCACATCAAACCCTGACGGCTCCGGTGGTGCAGCCAGGTGATCCGCGAACTGTGCCCAAAGCTGCGCCACGGCCTCTTCGTTGGCGTCCGAGACTTCACGGCTTTCCACAAGCGCGACGACGCATCCGCTGCCATCGGCGTTGATTGTGTTGATGAATTGCCGCATGCCGGGCAGGCCCATGATGGCCGGTTTCATCTGTTCCAGCCGTGCAATGGCGTCCTGCACCATGTCCGGCTTCATTTGATAATGTGTAATACGCGCATACATTTAAGGGTCCTTCTTAAAAAGAGGCGGGGCGATAATTGCACCGCGTATCAGGGTTTCGAAATCGCGCCCGTGAGTGTGATTTGTTGCGCGCCGGTTTCTGGGTTGGTGAGGCTGCGATAGGTGCCCCCGCCGGTCAGGCCTTCCATCGCGCCATTGCCTGCCACCATGACCCATCGCCCTTCAAACGCGCCATCCGCGCCAAGGCCTGTCACGGTCCAGCGATTGGCCGCCATGCTACCGTCAGCCCCTGTATAGACGCACATCCCCCCGCCGGTGGCAGATGCCCCGCGTATCTCGGCCGCACCAGTGCAGGAGCCGCTCATGCCAGAAAACGGGTGATCCGCTGCAGCCATTTGAAATTCATCGTGTGTTGAGCGCAGTTCGAGCACCAGATGGCCCTCATGCAGCGCGTGGATTGCGCTGGTGGATTGGCCGATCACAGTTCCGGTTGAATCGAATGTCCCTCCGGCCTGTGCCATGCTTGCGATGCCCATGCAGAACGCTGCTGCTACATATCTCTTCATTGTCTCCTCCTCCATTGAAATTGTTGGCGCACCCAAAGCATGGGCGCGCTGTGTGAACGGAAGTGTAGAGGAGAGGTCGGATCGCACGCATGGGCAATATTGCCCAAAACGGGAACGGGAATACCTTTTTGAAAGGAATTCCCAAAAGCTTTTAGAAAGCTTTTGGGACAGGCGTGGCTTAATCCATTTTGCGCAGGCGCTTAAACAGACTCGAGGTATCCCAACGACCACCGCCCATTTTCTGCACGTCCTTGTAGAACTGATCGACAAGCGCTGTGACGGGCAGCGAGGCGCCGTTTTTGTCGGCGCTGGTGAGGCAGATATCAAGATCCTTGCGCATCCAGTCGACGGCAAAGCCGTGTTCAAAGTGATCGTCAAGCATGGTCTCGTAGCGGTTGGACATCTGCCAGCTTCCTGCTGCGCCCTGGCTGATCACCTCGACCACCGAACGCCCATCAAGCCCGGCTTTTTCCGCAAAATGCAGGGCCTCTGACAGGCCTTGAACCAGCCCGGCAATCGCAATCTGGTTGCACATCTTGGTGACCTGACCTGCGCCGCTCTCGCCAATGCGTTTGCAGAGCTTGGCGTAGACATTCATGATTGGCTCTGCTGCGTCGTAGGCGTCCTGATCGCCGCCGCACATGATGCCAAGCTGGGCGTTTTCCGCGCCCGCCTGACCGCCTGAAATAGGCGCGTCGACAAAGTTGAGGCCGTGATCTTTGGCAACGGAATAGAGCTCATGTGTGACCGTGTCCGAAACAGTGGTGTGATCGACAAAAATCGCCCCCTTGGACATGCCTGCAAACGCGCCATCGTCGCCCGTGCAGACGCTGCGCAAATCATCGTCATTGCCCACACAGGCCATGACAAACTCTGCACCTGCCGCGGCCTCGCGTGGCGTTTTGGCGGCCATTCCGCCATGTTGGGCGGCCCAAGCCTCGGCCTTGGCAAAGGTTCGGTTGTAGACGCATACCTCATGACCAGCGGCCTGCAGATGCCCTGCCATCGGGTATCCCATTACACCCATGCCCAAAAATGCCAGCTTTGCCATGATATTCTCCCTTTGCGCCTTAAGGCGGTCATTGTCATGGGCGGGATTTCTGACTATCCCGACCCAAGATGCAAGGTAATTCGAGGCAGGCATGGCGCAAGTCTTTGTGTGGCTGATCCGGATCGCCGGAGGGATGATCCTTCTGGGCGTGGCGGCTGTGCTGATCAGCTATTATCTGCTGTCGCGTTCACTGCCGGATTATCAGAAAACACTGGCCACGGATGGTGTGGCGCAGTCGATGGATATCGTGCGCGACAATTCCAATGTACCGCACGTTTTCGGGCAACAGGACACGGACACGTTTTTTGGACTGGGCTATGCCCATGCGCAGGACCGGTTGTGGCAGATGGTGATGCTGCGCCGCACTGCGCAGGGGCGGTTATCAGAAGTGCTGGGTGTGCGCACGGTTGAGATCGACAAGCTGATGCGCCGGTTTGACCTTTATGCCTTGGCCAAGACATCCGTTGCCGCGCAGGACAGCCAGACACAGGCCGCACTGGCCGCCTATGCCAGAGGTGTGAATGCGCGGTTGACCGAGATCAACACTTTTGCCCTGGGGCGCGGCGCGCCGGAACTTTTCTTTATCAACTCACCCATTTCACCCTGGCAGCCTGCAGATTCTCTGGCCATTCTGAAACTTCTGTCGGTGCAGCTGTCCTCGCATCTAGAAGAAGAAGTGCTTTATGCGCGCAGTTCGCTGGCGCTGAACAACGCCGCGCGACTGAACGACATCATGCCGTTGGCACCGGGCAATGGCATCGCGGCGCTGCCGGACTATGCGTCGCTGTTCCCACAGGGGCAAAGTTTTGCGCAAGCTACGGGAACAGGCATTCCAGACCATCCCTTGTCGCCGTTCCAAAAGCGCGCACATGCAGGAGCCTCCAATGTCTGGGCAGCAGCGCCAAAACGCTCTGCGGCTGGCGCGACGCTACTGGCCAACGATCCGCATCTCGGCTTTACCGCTCCGGCGATGTGGTATCTGGCCCGGCTTGAGCTTGAGACCGGCGGGGTTATTGGCGGCACAATTCCTGGCATTCCGATTGTCATGACGGGGCGGTCGGATACGCTGGGCTGGGGGATTACGTCGTCCTATCTGGATGATCAGGATCTTTATGTCGAAAAACTCAACCCCGAGAACCCGCAGGAATACCTGACCCCGGACGGGTATCAGCCATTTCGCACAGAAAGCTCGATTATTCGCATCAAGGACACTACACCCGTCACGATGACCTTGCGCTGGACCGAAAATGGCCCGGTCCTCCCCGGCTCGCACTACAACCTCGTCGAAGTGACACCTGCTGGTCATGTCGCCTCGCTGGCCTGGACGGCGTTGTCGGATCGCGACACCACCATGAGCGCGGGCTATGCTTTGATGCGCGCGCAATCGGTGCGCGAGGCGCTGGCGGCAGGAGAGCTATACGTGGCCCCGTCGCAGAACCTGACTGTCGTGGATCGCAACATGATTGCGATGAAGACCGTGGGGGCGATGCCACGCCGCAATGCTGCCCACGAAAGCCAGGGGCGTATGCCCAGCCGGGGATGGATCGAAGAGAACCGCTGGCAGGGGATAAATGCCTACTCGGCCAATCCAGAGTTTGTGGCCCCCGCAGGCGGGTTGCTTGGCAATACCAATAACAAGACCGTGGACCGGCCTTTCCCACAGCATGTCAGCCATGTCTGGGGCGACACACAGCGGGTGCTGCGTTGGCGGCGGTTGATGCAGACGCGGCAGGTGCATACGCGAGACAGTTTTATCGAGGCACAGCTTGATACGGTGAGTTTCACCGCGCGGTCACTTCTACCCCTCATCGGTAAGGACCTGTGGTTCACTGGCGAGGCTGCTCCCGACGGTACGCCTGAACGGCAACGCCAACGCGCTTTGGACCTGTTGCAACGCTGGAACGGTGAGATGAACGAGCATCTGCCGGAACCGCTGATTTATGCTGCCTGGTTACGCGCGCTTCAGGAGCGGCTCATCGAGGATGACATGGGGCCGCTGGCCGAAGAGTTCACCCATCCCGATCCAGTTTTCATCGAGCGTGTCTACCGCGATATTGACGGCGCGTCGGCTTGGTGTGATGTGCGGCAGTCAACCATCACTGAAACCTGCACCGATATTGCCCGGCTGGCGCTGGATGATGCGCTTGTGTGGATTGATGAGCGCTATGGCACCGCGTTGGAAAGCCTGCGCTGGGGCGATGCGCATCAGGCCACACATGATCATCAGGTTTTGGGCGAGATCCCGGTGCTGCGCTATTTCGTGAACATTCGCCAGTCCACCTCCGGGGGCGACAACACGCTCTTGCGCGGGCGCACGGCGGGAGAGGGAGCCGATCCTTTCCACAACGTGCATGGGGCCGCCTATCGCGGGGTCTACGATTTCGCGGATCCAGATAGCAGCGTGTTCATCATTTCCACCGGCCAGTCGGGTCACTTCCTGAGCCGGCATTACGATGACCTGTCGCAGCTCTGGAGGCGGGGGGAGTATATTCCCATGTCGCTTGATGCAGATCTGGCAAGGGCGGCGTCTGTTGGGGTCACGCGGTTTCTGCCAGCCAAGTAGAGCGGTGCGCCTTGTTTGACGTCAGACGGTAGCAGCACTAGCGTCTAGTGCATTCACAGCGGAGCCACAGGCCCTCATGCTCGACAGTCCTCTTGCCAAGATCGAAAACCTGCAAGTGCGCTTTGCGACGAGGCAGGGTGTTGTTAAGGGGGTGGAGGATGTCTCCTTCGATATTTTCCCGGGCAAGACGCTCTGCATCGTCGGTGAATCCGGCTCAGGCAAATCGGTCTCGGCGCTTTCGCTGATGCGGCTGGTCGAGTTTGGTGGCGGAGAAATCACAGGCGGGCGGGTTCTGTTTGAGGCTGAAGGCGCAGCGCGGGACTTGACGCAAGCCGCTGCTGACACCATGCGCCATCTGCGTGGCAACAACATTGCGATGATCTTTCAGGAGCCGATGACCGCCCTCAACCCAGTGTTTACGGTGGAACGGCAACTCACCGAAGGTTTGCGGCAGCATCAAGGCGTGAGCCGCAAAGCCGCGCGTGACCGAGCGCTGGAATTGTTGCAGCAAGTGCGATTGCCAGAGCCGGAGCGGCGTCTGCGGCAATATCCGCATGAGCTTTCGGGTGGGATGCGCCAACGGGTGGTGATTGCCATGGCGCTGGCCTGTCGGCCCAAGCTGCTCATCGCGGATGAGCCGACCACGGCGCTTGATGTGACCACGCAGGCCGAGATCCTGGCGCTGATCAACCGGCTCAAGGTAGAAACCAACGCGGCGGTTCTGTTTATCACACATGACATGGCAGTGGTGGCCCAAGTGGCGGATCGTGTGGTGGTCATGCAGGATGGGCGCAAGGTTGAGGACGGTCCGGTCAACGACATCTTTGAGCGACCTAAAGCGGCCTACACCAAGGCGCTGCTCAAGGCTGTTCCGCGTCTGGGGCAGGGGAGTACTGTCTCAAAGGTCACAGATTCAGGTCCGCCGTTGCTTGAGGTCAAAAACCTCACCACCCGCTTTGCCGTGAAGGGGGGTATGCTGCGCCGCACGGTGGCTGAACTGCACGCGGTCGAGGACGTGTCTTTCTCGTTGCAACCGGGGCGCACACTGGCGCTGGTCGGCGAGTCGGGCAGTGGGAAATCCACTGTAGGCCGGTCCATCCTGCGGCTGGTGGAGCCGACATCCGGCGCGGTGCAGTTCGATGGGCAGGATATTCTGGCGCTGGATGCGCCGGGCCTGCGCGCGGCGCGAGCAGGCATGCAGATGATCTTTCAGGACCCTTATGCCAGCCTCAACCCGCAGCGCCGCGTGGCAGATCAGGTGGCCGAGCCGCTGTGGAACTACGCGCCCATGCCACGTCAAGACACGGAGGCCCGTGTTGCAGAGCTGTTTGACCGGGTGCACCTTCCGCGAGACCTTTTGCAGCGCTATCCGCATGAGCTTTCCGGAGGGCAACGTCAACGGGTCGCGATTGCACGTGCCTTGGCGTTGAACCCCAAGCTGATTGTGGCGGATGAGGCCGTCAGTGCCCTGGATGTCAGTGTGCAGGCTGAAATCCTGAGCCTTTTTCGGGACTTGCAGGCGGATATGGGGCTGTCCTATCTCTTCATCAGTCACGACATGGCCGTGGTGGAGCAGATGAGCCATGAGATTGCGGTCATGTATCTGGGGCGCATCGTCGAGCGTGGACCCCGCGACGCGGTGCTGCGCGATCCTCGTCATAGCTATACCAAAGCCTTGTTGAGCGCTGTGCCGGTCCCGGATCCAAAGCGGCGCATCACAGACGATGAGTTGAATTTCAAACCAAATCCCTCTCCTATACACAAGATCGGACATGATCCCGGCCCTTCGATTTACGAAGAGGTGACACCGGGGCATCATGTGCTGATCTCTGACAGCGGATATGACTGAAAGGACGCCCCATGCCCGTGAAAAACCGCTTTGCTGACCTGCAGGATGAAATCACCGCCTGGCGACGGGATATTCATGCAAATCCTGAGCTGATGTTTGACACGCATCGCACCAGCGCTTTGGTCGAGGAAAAGCTCAAAGACTTTGGCTGTGACGAGGTGGTGACTGGCGTTGGCCGCACCGGTGTGGTGGGCGTGATCAAGGGGCGCGAAAGCGGATCGGGCAAGGTTGTTGGTTTGCGTGCTGATATGGACGCACTGCCAATTCATGAGCAGACGGGATTGGACTATGCCTCTAAAACCGACGGCAAGATGCATGCCTGCGGGCATGACGGGCACACCGCGATGCTCTTGGGGGCGGCGAAGTACCTGGCGGAGACGCGAAATTTCAACGGCACGGCGGTGGTGATCTTTCAACCTGCCGAAGAGGGCGGCGGCGGCGGGCGCGAGATGTGCGAAGACGGATTGATGGACCGGTTTGGCATTCAGGAAGTTTACGGCATGCACAACTGGCCCGGCGTGCCGGAAGGGACGTTTGCCATTCGGCCGGGGCCGTTTTTCGCCGCCACCGACAAGTTTGATATCGTTGTGGACGGCAAAGGCGGACATGCCGCCAAACCGCAGGAGACGGTGGATCCTGTGGTGATGACCGCGCAACTGGTCAGCGCACTGCAGACCATTGTGAGCCGTAACGCTGATCCGATTGAGAACGCCGTGGTGTCGGTGACGTCGATGGAAACCTCGTCCAAAACCTTCAACGTCATTCCGTCACAGGTCACGCTGATGGGAACAGTGCGCACGCTCAGTCCGGCCATCCGCGACCTGACCGAGCGCCGCATGCGCGCGCTGTGTGAAAACATCGGCGAGGCCTTTGGCGGCACGATCACGCTGGAATACGAGCGCAACTATCCGGTGATGGCCAACCATGCCGAGCAGACCACCTTCGCCGCTGAAGCCGCAAGGGCGGTGACAGGAAAATGCGAAGACGCGCCGCTTGTGATGGGCGGCGAGGATTTTGCCTTCATGCTGGAGGAGCGACCCGGTGCCTATATCCTGATGGGCAATGGACAGACTGCCCCGGTGCATCACCCAGAATACAATTTCAGCGACGATGCCATCCCCTTTGGCTGCAGCTGGTGGGCGGAAGTGGTAGAGCAACGGATGCCAGCTGGCTGACTATATTGAGTGGTTGCGCCACGCTCTTTTTTTGTTTGGATATTTGAAGCAAAAAGAAAGAGTTAGGGGAAATTTCTTTCTTCTTGCGGTAAATATCCCCGCCGGAGGCATCCTACCTTTGCCGCCGGGCGCGCGGATCGAGCCCGTCGCGCAGCCCGTCGCCCATATAGTTCACGCTCAGCACTGTAAGGGAAATTGCTAGCCCGGGCCAGATCACCCGTTCGGGGTAGTCCTGCAGATACACAGTGGCGTCTTTGAGAAGCTGACCCCAGGTGGCGAAATCCGGGGGAAAGCCGAAACCGAGGAAGCTGAGCGCGCTTTCGGTTATGATGGCCGTGGCAATGCCGAGGGTGGCAGAGACCAGTATCGGGGAGAGTACATTGGGCAAGATATGGCGGGTTATCAGCTTGGTGGGGGACGTGCCGATGGAGCGCGCGGCGAGCACGAATTCTCGTTCTTTCAGGGCAAGGACCTCCCCCCGCACGATCCGTGCCGTGGGCATCCAGCTTGTCAGGCCAATGGCGCCGACAATGAGGATGAACGTCCCGGTTTCCGGGCCCAGAACGCCGGTCAGGCTTTCGTTGAAGAGCAGCATCATTACCAGAAGCAGCGGCAGGAGCGGCAGGGACAAAAAGAGGTCTGTGAGTCGCATGAGCGGGCCATCGAGAAGGCGGAACATGCCCGCCAGCACGCCGATGAGGCTGCCAAGGCCGATGGACAGCGCCATGGCCGCCAGGCCGACTGCGATGGAAATCTGCCCGCCTGCCATCACCCGTGCCAGTGTGTCACGCCCAAGATTGTCGGTGCCAAAAGGATGCGCCCAGCCTGGGCCCTGGTTGCGGGCGCGGATATCGGCAAAGCCGGGATCAAGCGTCCAGAAGAATGGGCCGAGATAGACCGTCACGATGACGAGGCCAAACACAACGGCACCCAGAAGCGCACCGCGATGTTGGGCAAAGATGTGCCACACGTCCCGCAATGGGCCGCTTGCGGGTGTCTGATGATCAGTCATAGCGAATCCTCGGGTCAAGCAACCCGTAAAGGATGTCCGCCAGCAGGTTGGCCAGCACGATCAGGACCGCGAAAATAAAGGTCAGCGTATGCACCGTGGGCAGGTCATTGGCGCGAATGGCGTCAATCAACTGCGCCCCGATGCCGTTGATGGAAAACACCTGTTCGGTGATGATCGCGCCACCAAAGACCGCAGGCAGGCCAAGCGCGATGACCGTGACCACCGGGATCATCGAGTTGCGCAGCACATGCACCAGAACCACCACCACCTCAGAGAGGCCTTTGGCGCGTGCCGTGCGCACATAATCCTGGTTCAGATTGTCCAGCATAGCGGCGCGCATATAGCGGCTGATCTGGGCTGTCGTCTGCAGGGACAGGACCATCACCGGCAAGACCATCTGGCCCAGCTGCACTTTGAAACTGGCCCAGTCGGTGACCTCGTGGGTGGTGTCATAGACAAAATCGAACCAGGCGAGCTGTACTGAGAAGAGTGCGATCACCAAAGGACCGCTGAAAAAGGGCGGGATCGAATAGCCAATCATGGTGACGAATGTGCCCGCCTGATCAAACACGGAATACTGGCGGTAAGCCGAGTATATCCCGATGGGCAGGGCGATGAGAATGCCCACTACATAGGCCGTGCCCACAACCCAGAGCGTCTGGGGCAGGCGTTCTGCCACGACATCCATGACCGGGCCGCGATGCTGCCAGCTGAGCACGCGCAGTTGGCCCTCTGACAGGGACGTGCCAAACATATGGTCAATGAACACCTGTGGTTCGATCCAGAAAAACTGCACCAGCCATTTGCCGAACCGGATGTGCATTGCCTCGCCAAGACCCAAGGCCTCGCGCATTTGCGCCTTGACCTCGGGTGGCACTGTCAGTGGTACCTGCGCCATCGGATCACCGGGGGCCAGCTCCAGCAACAAGAAGATAACCAAGGCGACGAACAGCAGCATGGGCACTGCCAAGAAGAGTCGACGCAGCGTATAGCTCAGCATTCAACAACTCCGCACACCACGTGCATTCAGTTGCCGTCCTTGCGCACCCAATCGGCGGCGTTCCAAAGCTCTGTGTCCCAGGTGTTGATCCGCACACCACCGAGGGAATTGGCATGAGCGGAGACACGGCCGCGATCCACAAGCGGCAGCAGGACAAACGCGCCGACCAGAGCGTCATTCATGGTTTTGGCCAAGGCGGCGCGCTCTTGCATGGCACCGGTGCGCCGCATTGTGTCGGCGAGCATGTCATAGTCTGCGCTACAAAACCGCGAGATATTGCTGCCTTGCCATTGGTTGTCTGGTGCCGGGATCTTGTCGCAGCGCCAGCTTGACATATAAGCCTCGGGATCGGTGCCATCGAAGCTTCCGGCAAACATCTGCACATCGGCAAAGAACTTTTGAAATGTATCCGGGCTTCCGGGATCGCCGCCGAAAAAGACGCTGGCATCAATGTTGCGCAACTGTGTGTCGATACCAATCTCGGCCCACCATTGCTTGATCAGAACCTGAAAATCCTGGCGCACGGCATTGGTCGAGGTTTGGAACTGAAGGCGCAGCGCGACGCCATCCTTGTCCCGCACCCCGTCGCCATCGCTGTCGATCCAGCCTGCGGCCTCAAGCAAAGCCTGAGCCGCTGCAATATCCTGCGTCATGCAGGCGTCATTGGCGGTGGAGACATAGATCGCGGGTGCTGGCAGGACGTTGCAGGTGACTCGGCCAGCGGATCCGTAGCCGATCTCGACCAGAAGCTGGCGGTCAATGGCAAGGCTGAGGGCTTCGCGCACTGCCGGGTCATACAAAAACGGGTGAGGGTGGGCCGTTGTTGAGCGCTCATTCCCAAGTGTGCTTGAGGGATCGGTGAGATTGAGAACAATCCGCTCCACAACTGTGCCGAAAGCCGAGACAACCTGGCCCTTTCCGGCGGCCTCCATGCGCGTCAGAACTTCCGGCGACAGTTGCAGGTTCCAACCATAGTCAAACTCACCTGTTTCCAGCACCGCGCTTCCTGCGGTGCTGGCATTGCCACCCCCTTTGATCAGGACGTTGGCAAAGGCTGGCTTGTCGGGGTCGCGATAATTTGGGTTGGCCGAAAGTTGCACCACGTCATTGGGGCGAAAATCCTCGACCACAAAGGGGCCAGTGCCGATGGGGGCAAAATTCTCGGCGCTGCATTCCGGGGCGCGGGGGCCGAGACAGTCGGCAAACTGCGCCTTTTGCAGGATGGGGGCCAAGCCGCCGACAAAGGCGGAGTAGGGGAAGGGCTTGGGGCCTTCAAACCTGACCACTGCGGTCTGTGCATCCGGCGTCTCAATCGCAGTAATGCCACCAAATTTCTCGAATTGTGCGCATCCGCCGCCGTCGGCTGTACAGTATTCCCATGTGAACTTGATGTCTTCTGAGGTCAGGGGGCTTCCATCTGACCACAATAGGCCTTCGGTGAGGCGCCAGGTGACCGTAGTCAGATCACTGGACACACCACCGTTTTCGAGTGTCGGGATATCATCCACCAACCAAGGCACCATCGCGCCCGTTTCATCATAGCGCACCAGAGGTTCAAGGATCAGGCTGGCGGCCTCGATATCCTTGGAACCGCCCGACAGGTAGGGGTTCAAGATGGATGGCGCTTGCCAATAATAGAGATTGAGCTGGCCGTCACTGGCCCGGTCGGCATAGGCTGAGGAGGCCAAACACCAAACGGCCCCGGCCCAAAGGGCGTTGCGTCCAAGTACCATTCTGTCTCCCCTGCTGTGGACGTTTTTTCGTCTCTTCTTTGCTTCGTCGAACTGGTTTGGCCGGTCTTGAGGCCGGATATTCGCGTTGCGTGCCGGAGAGTGGTGAACCGGCGCTTGCAGCCCTTCGAAGATACCTAAGACGATAGCAAGAACACCGGTTCAATCAATGCGTGTTCGCAATAAAAAAGCGCCCCGCTACGAGCTGAGCGCTTTTGTCGTTCAAAACCAGAGACCTAAGGTTATTTCCCGCCAGGCCCGATAATCATAATCATCTGGCGGCCTTCCATTTTGGGCATGTTTTCGATCTTACCGATGCCCTCAATGTCCTCGGCAACACGTTCCAGAAGGTCACGGCCCAGGTCCTGGTGAGCCATCTCACGACCCCGGAACCGCAGCGTGACCTTGACCTTGTCGCCGTTCTCCAGAAAGCGGAACACATTGCGCATTTTCACGTCATAGTCATGCGTGTCGGTGTTGGGCCGAAACTTGACCTCTTTGACCTCGATAACCTTCTGTTTTTTGCGCGCCTCGGATTCGCGTTTTTGCTGTTCGTACTTGTACTTGCCATAATCCATGATCTTACAGACCGGCGGTTCGGCATTTGGGGAAATTTCAACCAGATCGAGACCGGCGTCTTCGGCCATCTCCATAGCTCTTTCGGGTGTCACAACCCCTACATTTTCTCCATCAGCGCCGATGAGGCGGATTTCAGAGGAACGGATGCGGTCGTTGATGCGCGGTCCGGTGTCGCGCGTAGGGGGCGCGTTGTGGGGTCTGCGAGCTATGGCTTTGGTCCTTCTTATCGTCTGACTTGAAGTGGCAACCTAACGCCGCTGAGGGACTGATTCAAGCGGCAAAATCGGCTGATCTGAGCCGATTGGCACCGAATTTCCCCTTGTACCTTTTCAAGCTCGGACGCATCTGACAGCTACAGACATCGCAGTTCGCGCATGAGGCGCAAAGACTGCTTTAAAAGGGGATGAAGATTATGAAAAACCTGCTTTGGGTTCTTGTGGCACTGGTTGTGATTGCCGGAGGGTACATGCTGTTTTCCGGCAAGTCACCGCAGGAGATCGCAAGCGACGTCAGCGAGAATGTGAATGCACCGGAAGCGCTGGAAAGTGCTGCGGATGCTGCGGGTGAGGCAGTGGAGAACGCGACTGAGGCCGTGACGGAAGCGGCTGAAGGCGCGGTTGAGACCGCTACAGAAGCTGCAAGTGACGCAGCCGCAGCAACGGAGGAAGCTGTGGAAGGCGCGGCGGAAGGCGCGCAGAACCTTGTTGAAGGGGCAGCAGACACGGCTGGTGAAGTGGCGGATGCTGCTGCCGATACAGCGCAAGAAGCTGTGGAGACCGTGACGGAGGCTGCCGAAGGTGCTGCGGATGCAGCGGCAGACACCGCCAATCAGGCGGTTGAAGCCGCCGAAGGTGCGGCAGATGCTGCAGCCGACACCGCAGCAGAAGCAGCTGATGCGGCGACAGACACAGCATCCGAGGCCGCAGATGCGGCAGCAGATACTGCAAGTGAAGCAGCCGATGCTGCAGCTGACACGGCTGCGGAGGCCGCAGATGCCGCGACTGACACCGCCAGTGAAGCCGCGGAAGAGGCAACGGAGACCGCCGCGCTGGACACCAACACCGAAGAGGCCGCGTCCTCTACGGCAGACGCCGCTGGTGATGCCACACCAGACATCATGGAGCTTTTGACCGTGGACGGCTTTGACCTCGATAAGGTGACAGAGTTCATCGACGGCTCAAACCTGGGCGCGCTGGAAAAAACCGGCCTGACCACAAGCCTCAAGGCGGCGCAGGACAATCCCGAGCTGCTGAAATCGGCGCTGGATGCTGTTCGTGAGGCGCTTGGGCTGTAAGAAACGGCTGATAGCTCTTATGAAAATATTCGGGTCGGATCGTGTGCTTTGGCGTATGGTCCGGCCCGAAATTCATTTAGGTCTTCTGAAAGTCGCGGCGCTGGCACGGAGGGGCTGCGTCCCTTGAGACCGGGCCTTTGGTCAGATGGACAGATGTGCTTGTTGAGCTCAAGCCAGCCATCCGATGTTTTCAGTCGGCAATTCTGGGTTCAGAGGTCCGTTAGGCGGGCAAATCGGCCACTACCGTACATTTGCGTTATTCTCGAATTCACGGAGAAGTTCTGAGATTTCGGCCAGTTCTTCTGAGCTTAAAACTGACTGTGACACATCATTCTCAAGTTCTCTCAGGGAGTAATAGTCCCCTTGGTTCGTAATCTTGCGTGATTTTAAGGCCTTATCGGCCACTTTTCGTAGAAGACCTGCTTCGGCATAAAAATCGAACCCTACCTCTCCCGGAAAATCTTTTAGAAACTGCCTTGCATCAGCGGTCCATGCCTCATCACCAGAATTCATCATATAGCGCAAGTCACTGGCTGTGTGAGAGTACCACTGTTGAACTTCTTTGATTACCGCCGCACTGCTGCTGCCTTTTGTTTCGTCAAAGACTTGAAGGAAGAAGGAACTCGGCATTACGACCTGATTTAGGTCATCTTCGGTGACCACACCTTTGTCGCGATCTATGCATGAAATTTTCCATGAGCGGTAGCACTCCAAACCTTCCAGAAGTCGGACTAACTCGCGTCTAGCAGTATCTCTGTCGCTTCCCTTAGTCATTCACCACGGTTACTCAAATTCGCGCAAAGAGGGAAAAGCTAGCGTGTTTACTTTAGCCTCGAAGCTGACATCCCACCTAAGCCGTACAAGCGGCCGGTCGCTGGCATGGCCGGGCTGCGCTCTTGAACCCGTGCCCTGGGTGCGATGAACTCAAACCCTCTGATACCTCAGTCCAAAAACGCCTTCTCGACCACGTACTCCTTTGGGTCGGAATTCGCCCCTTCGCGCAGGCCGTATTCTTCCAGCATGTCCTTGATCTCAAGGTTAAACGCCATGTTGCCGCAGACCATGGCGCGGTCTGTTTCGGGGGCCAGGGGAGTCACGCCGAGATCCTCAAACACCTCGCCCGAGCGCATCAGATCGGTGATGCGGCCCATCTTGGGGCTCTCCTCGCGGGTGGTGGTGGGGTAATAGCGCAGCTTTTCAGCAAAGCCTTCGCCGATCAGTTCTGCCAGCATTTCATCGCTGCGGATGCTCTCAATCAGCTCCGCGCCATAAGTCAACTCACCCACCTCGCGGCAGGTATGGGTGATAATGACCTCGTCGTAATCCTCGTAGGTTTGCGGATCGCGCAAAAGCGAGGCAAAGGGGGCAAACCCAGTGCCAGTCGCAAAAAGCCAGAGCCGTTTGCCCGGCAACAGCGCGTCATGCACCAGCGTGCCCACGGGTTTGGGGCGCAGGATGATCTGATCGCCGGGCTGGATGTGTTGCAGGCGCGAGGTCAGCGGGCCGTCCTGCACCTTGATCGAGTAGAACTCCAACTCATCATCCCAGGAGGGCGAGGCGATGGAATACGCGCGCAGAAGCGGTTTCTCTTTGCCCGTCTTCTCATCGGTCTGCATGAGGCCGATCATCACGAACTCGCCCGAGCGGAAGCGCAGAGAGGCTGGCCGCGTGGTGCGGAAGGAAAAGAGCCGGTCGGTCCAGTGCTTGACCTCGGTCACAGTCTGGGCATCGGGCAGGAGGGGCACTTTGACAGCCTTGGCTTCGGTCACGTTTACGGTCTCATTCATTCGCATCAATTGCCGGGGGATTTTACCCCCGGCATCTCCTCGTATACTTTGATTTAGGTCAGGTGAAGGGCTTATTCAGCGGCAAATTCGCTCGCGGACGACCCCCGCAGACGGCTTTGATAGTCATGCGCGCGCCAATCTGCGCGGAACCTCCACTGATCCTCGGGCTGACGCTTGGCCAGATCTTCCGAGATTTCAATCTCGTCAAAGCCGGCGCGACGCGCCATCGCGTATTGATCCGCAATCACATGACCGCGGGCGCGCAAGCGCCCCTTGAACCCCATCAGACGCAGCTGACGCGCAATGGTGAACCCGCGCCCATCGGCAAAGTTGGGAAAATCCACGCGGATCATTGGTGTGTCATCGAGGCGTCCAGCCAACTCGTTAGGATCATTGGACGAGGCCAGATCAATGGCCACACCGGGATGCGCGTCATTGAGCGCGGCGAAATCGCCGTCCCAGTCGTCTTGTGCAAATCCTGTGTCGGATACGATGATGCTCATGCTCTTTCTCCTGTTCTGACGGCTTTCCCGTCCACGAAATGGATGCCGCACTCGGATTTTTCTGTTCCGCGCCAACGGCCTGCGCGGATATCCTCATTCTGTTTCACGGGGCTGGTGCAGGGCATACAGCCAATCGACGGATAGCCCTTGGCCAACATCGGATGACGCGGCAGACGGTTTTCTTCCATGTAGGTCTGCACGTCCTCACGGGTCCAATGCGCCAGCGGATTGACCTTCATCCGGCCGGTGGCCTCTTCGACCTCAAAGAAATCAAGAGTGGCGCGGTCCCCGCCATGATAGCGTTTGCGCCCGGTGATCCAGCCATCAAAGCCTGCAAGAGCGTCTTGCAAAGGCTGGGTTTTGCGCAAAGCACAGCAGGCGTCGGTATCGCGTTGATGCAACGTAGCATCCGGGTCTTCGGCCTTGAGCGCCACGTTTGAGGCGCGAATGATCCGCAAGTCGCTGAGACCTAACCGCTCGCTCACCTCCTGCTGATACACCAGCGTCTCGGCAAAGAGCATCTTGGTGTCGATAAAAATGACCGGTGTGCTGCGATCAATGATCGAGACCATATGCAAAAGCACGACAGACTCCGCGCCAAAGCTCGACACCAGCGCCAGCTTGCCCGCATCCGGGTTGCCAAGCGCATGCTCCAGAACGGCGGTGGCCGAATGCAGCCGATACCACTCGTTCAGGCTATTCACCCGAACCGGCAGATCGGTGTTGATCTTACTCTGCAGCATAGGCCTCTGCCTGTTCATAGAGTGCGGCCTTGAAAGGGGCCATGCCGACGCGGCGGTAGGTCTTGATGAAAGGCTCTTCGGCGCTTGTGCGCACCTCAAGATACGCCTCAACGATCCGCTCGATGGCCGGAATGATCTCGTCCGCAGAGAAGCCCGGGCCGGTGCGGTCGCCGATGGCGGCGGTTTCGGTGTGATCGCCACCAAGCGTGATCTGGTAGTTCTCAACGCCCGCGCGGTCGAGGCCCAGGATGCCGATATGGCCCACATGGTGGTGACCACAGGCGTTGATGCAGCCCGAGATTTTAATCTTCAGCTCGCCAATCTCATGCTCCAGCTTCAGCTCGTCAAACCGCGTGGCAATCTCTTGCGCAATCGGGATCGAGCGGGCCGTGGCCAGCGCGCAGTAATCCATGCCGGGGCAGGCGATGATATCGCTGATCAACCCTATATTCGCTGTCGCCAGCCCGTGCTTTTTCAGCTCGGCATGGATCGCAGGCAGGTCGGATTTGTGCACATGCGGCAGAATGACATTCTGCTCATGGGAAATGCGCAGCTCATCATGGCCATAGCGTTCGGCCAGATCGGCCATCACGCGCATTTGCTCTGCGGTGGCATCACCCGGCGTTTCGCCATGGGCTTTGAGGCTGATCTGCACGATGGCATAGCCCGGGGCACGGTGCTGGGCCAGATTCACATCCGCCCAGGAGCGGAAGATCGGATCGGTTTTGTAGGCCGTTTCATAAATCGCCGTGCTTTCGTCGCGGAACGCAGGGGGCGCAAAGGCGGCTTTGATCTCTTCAAAGAGCTGCACGTCAATGCCGCTAAAGGTGGGGCGGATCACCTTGAACCGCTCCTCTACCCGCGCACGGATGTCATCAATGCCATGCTCATGCACGGTGATCTTGATGCGTGACTTGTACTTGTTGTCGCGCCGACCCAGCAGGTTCCAGACGCTGACCACGGCCTCGACATAAGGCAGCAAGTCTTCCTGGCTCACAAACTCAGCGATGACCTTGCCAATCATCGGCGTGCGGCCCAAACCACCGCCGACGATGACCTTGTAGCCAATCTCGCCATCGCGCTCGACAATCTGCAAGCCGATGTCATGCGCCATGGTGACGGCCCGGTCGGCAGGCGCGCCAGTCACAGCGATTTTGAACTTGCGGGGCAGGAACTGAAATTCCGGGTGATCCGTGGACCACTGGCGCAAAAGTTCAGCCACAGGACGCGGATCGGCAATCTCGTCCGCCGCAGCACCGGCGAAATGGTCCGCGGTGACGTTGCGGATCGTGTTGCCGGATGTCTGGATGGCGTGCATCCCCACCTCGGCCAGCGCATCGAGCATATCCGGCACATCGCGCAGCTCGGGCCAGTTGTATTGAATGTTCTGACGCGTAGTGAAATGGCCATAGCCCTTGTCCCACTTCTCTGCCAGCAGCGCCAACTGACGCATCTTGGCGCTGTCAAGCGTGCCATAGGGAATGGCCACGCGCAGCATGTAGGCGTGCAGTTGCAGGTAGAGGCCGTTCATCAGGCGCAGGGGCTTGAATTCGTCCTCGGTGAGCGAGCCGTCAATGCGGCGCTCGACCTGAGCACGGAACTGGCGGTTGCGCTCGGCCACGAAAGCGGCGTCGAATTCGGAATAGTTATACATCAGTCAACTCCGCCTGTTTGCCGTGGAAGTAATTCGACGGCCCGGTGCGCCTAAACTCTTCGCGGAAATGCGTCGGCTGCGGTCCATCCTCGGACGGTGCGGCATCGGCCAGATACGCGCCCACAACTAGCTCGGGCTGGCCTTCGGCCTGGGCCAGACGCAGATTGGCCAGACCCTCGTCTTTGATAAGTTCCGCCTCGGAAAGATCGCGCGTCCAGCGGTCATCGGCGGTCTGATAGACCACATCGCCCTCAATCAGCGCGTTGGCGGTGACGACTTTGGGAGTGAATTCACGGGGCATCAGGCGAACTCCTGTTGAATATCTGTAAGGGCGGCTTCGGCGGCGCGGGGGGCAAGGCCGATGAGCGTGAGGGCCGGGCCATTGAGGTCAGAGGCGTCGAGATCATTGACCAGCCCCGACAGGGTGGTCGCCAGAATGCGCTGATCCGGGCGGCTGGCGTTTTCAATGATGCTCACCGGTGTGCTGCGATCCGCGCCGTACATCAACAGACGGCCCTGAATAAAGCGGGCGGATTTCTTGCCCATGTAGACGGCGGCCACCTCTCCGGGGCGGGCCAGCGAGGCCCAGTCGTGATCGGCATAACCCTTCATGTCGTGACCGGTGACAAAGCGCACAGACGAGTTGCGCCCCCGCTTGGTCAGGCTTTGACCCAGGCTTGCGACACTGGCCGAGGCGGCGGTAATGCCAGGCACGACGTGCCAGCTGATGTCGGCGGCCATGACGGCCTCAATTTCTTCATCCAGACGGCCAAAAACGGTGGGATCGCCGCCCTTGAGGCGCACCACCTGTGCGCCTGTGGCGGCATGCTCGATGATCAGCGCGTTGATGTCATCTTGCGACATGGAGGGGCCAAACCCCTCTTTGCCAGCGTTGATCAGGATGGCCTCGCGGCGGGCGAGTTCCAAAATGTCCTTGGTCACAAGACGGTCGTGAATGACCACATCGGCCGCGTCGAGCGCCTTGCGCGCCTTGAGCGTCAGAAGCTCCGGGTCGCCGGGACCTGCGCCGACAAAGGCGACATGCCCTTCACGCTCTTGCGCGCGCTCATGTTTGTCGAGAAGAGCGGGCAGGGTGTCCTGCACAGCGTTTTCACCGCCCTGATCCATCGCGCGGGGGCCTGCGTTGAAGTAAAAGTCCGACCAGAAGTCGCGACGCTTGCGGCCCATGGGCAGCACTTCAACCGCTTTGCGGAAGGCCTTGCCGATGCGCGCGAGCGGACCCAGGTTGGCGGGCAGGCGCGCCTCAAGGTCGGATTTTATGGCTCGGGCCAGAACCGGGGCTGCGCCCTCGGTGCCGATGGCGACGGTGACAGGGTCACGATCGACGATGGCAGGTGTGATAAATTCGCTGTCGCCCAGATTGTCGACGATATTGACCATCGCCCCATCCGCACGGGCAATGGTCGAGGTGCGCGCGTCTTCGGCGTCATCCTCGTCAGCGGCATAGAAAAGCACGGCGCAGGTCGCATCACCCGGCTCCATCGCGCGGCGCACCAGACGCAGGCGGCCTTCATTTGCCCAGTTTTCGATCTCTTTCGCGGGATCGGATGAGAACACGGTCAGGCTGGCTTCGGTTTTTAGAAGTAGACGCAACTTGGCCAAAGCCGCCTCACCGCCGCCCGACAGCACCACGCGCCGTCCTTCCAGCGCTACGAAGATAGGAAAATGTTTCAAGGCCGTCGCCTCCGGTTCCAGAATTCTTGAGTAATATATAGGAAATTATTCCAATAAAGCGCCATATACGCTTGCAAATAAGGATCAATGTTCTAATTTTTAGCTAACTTATCGGGAATGTTCTGGAAAAGAGGAAAAACCGGAATGGCTGTTCGTCTCGACGATCTGGATCGGAAAATTCTTTTGGAGCTGCAGCGCGACGGGGGGCAATCGCTGGATGATATCGCCAAGTCCGTGGGCAGTTCCAAGACCCCGGTGTGGAACCGGATTCGCAAAATGCGCGATGGGGGCGTGATCAAGCACCAGACCTATCTGCTGGATGCTGAAGCGCTCGGGTTCGAGGCGTGTTTCTTTGTCCTGATCCGCACGTCAGAGCATGATGCCGGCTGGCAGGGGCGGTTTCTGAACGCGTTGAAAAGCCGCCCCGAAGTGCTGGAGGCACACCGTTTGGCAGGGGATATCGACTACATCCTGAAGGTCGTGGTGGCCAACGCACGGGCCTACGACACGTTCTACCAGGCGCTGATATCGGAAGTGAAAGTGCACAATGTTACGGCGCTTTTGTCGATGGAAGAAATCAAGTCGACGACGGTGTTGCCGATGGAGGTGGGGTGAGGGGGTGTAACTCTCGCGCGGAATTGAGGCGCGCAGCGCCGCCGCGCGATCGCCAGACCGCCCCATCGGGCTGGCGATTGGTTGATGTCAGCACATTGTTCAAAGAGTTTGCGGCTTGGCAGACATAAAGTGCTTTGAACTTTCAGCAGGTCGCCACCCCGCGGTCTGACAATCGCGCGGCTCAATGGTAAATGTTATGTATGGCTTAACGCAGTTGGTAGGCCGGGTTTCAACCCGGCACGTGTTGCGATCGCGGGGTGAAACCCCGCCCTACGCCGACCCCTCCAGCGCCGTGATAATCGGCGAGAAATCCTCGGCCTTCAAACTCGCGCCGCCCACAAGTGCGCCATCCACATTGTCCGTCGCAAAAATCTCGGCCGCGTTGCCGGGTTTCACGGACCCGCCGTAAAGCAACGGTATCCCACCGCCCTCAGCCTCCCCGAAACGCTGGATCAGCCGCGTGCGAATGAAGTCATGCACTTCGTCAATCTGTGCGGTGGTGGGCACTTTGCCGGTGCCAATGGCCCAGATGGGTTCATAGGCGACAACGGTGTTGGTGGCACAGCAGCTGTCGGGCAGGGAGGCGGCCAGCTGACCGCCGATGATGTCGAGCGTGTTGTTGGCCTCGCGTTGGGCCAGCGACTCGCCCAGGCAGATGATCGTCACAAGACCCACCGCCTGTGCCGCCTTGGCCTTGGCGCGGACATCTTCGCTGCTTTCCTCGTGATCCTCGCGGCGCTCTGAATGGCCCAGGATCACGGATGTGGCCCCGGCATCCACCAGCATTTCCGCCGAGATATCGCCGGTATGGGTGCCAGATGGCTCGGCGTGACAATCCTGTCCGCCAATTTCTACGGGTGTATCCGCCATTGCCGCACTTGCGGTCTGAATGAGCGTGGCAGGCGGGCAGATCAGGATACCGACCGAAGGATTGGGATGCGCCCGGGCCAGCGCCTCCAGCTCTGCAAGCGCCGCGCGGGTGCCATTCATCTTCCAGTTTCCAGCGGCGAGTTTGCGGGCTTGGGTCATCTGAGGTCCTTCAATGTCTCGCGTGCCAGATCGCAGGCCAGCTCCGCGTCGTCAAGCGCGGCGTCGGGCAGGGACCAGTAGGGCATGGATGTGGGCGGCTTGCCTTCGCGGCTGTAGGTCCAGCGGGTGCCGCCCATCTCTTCCAGCTTGGCAATCATATCCGCGCCCTGCGCCTTGAGATAGGGCGTACCGTCGCTGTGCAGAATGGCAAAGATCGTGCCGTCGGCATAAAGGCACAGCCCGCCCATCATCTTGCGTGTGGTGATGTCTCCAATGGGGCCAAAAAGCTCAACTGAACCGGCGATATCGGCGTCTGAGACGCTCATTTCTTCTCGAACAACGCCTCATCGAACTTGATCGACTCGCCGCAGCCGCAGGCCTCGGAGACATTGGGGTTGTTGAAGACAAAACCGGATTCCAGCAACGAGGTCTGATAATCGATCTCGGTGCCAAAAAGGAACATCTGCGCCATCGGCGCAATCATCACCCGCGCGCCGTCCTGTTCGACCACCTCGTCATGGGGATCGACCTCATTGACGTAATCCATGGTGTATTCCATGCCCGCGCAGCCGCCTTTCTTGACGCCGATGCGCAGGCCCTGATGGCCGTCTTTCTCCATCAGCGCCGCAATCTTTTGTGCCGCGTTGGGGGTCATGCTGACCGCTTGTTTTCCTGGAATGCCGAACATAAAGCTCGCCTTTCAATCCAATAACCACTTCACAGAAAGCCCAGCTCCAGCCGCGCCTCATCGCTCATCATATCCATGCCCCAGGGGGGCTCCCATGTGAGCTCCACGTCGACCTGTTTGACCCCTGGCAGGGGTTCAACCGCTTCGGCCACCCAGCCGGGCATTTCGCCGGCCACGGGGCAACCCGGCGCAGTCAGCGTCATGATCACCTTCACTGCATTTTCCGGATCAACATCAATGGTATAGATCAGACCCAGGTCATAGATATTAACAGGAATTTCCGGGTCAAACACCGAGCGGCACGCCTCGACGATCTGGTCATAAAGCGGGTGATCTGTGGTTGAGGGCGCAATGAGCGGCGCACCTTCCATGGGATCAGGATTTTGGGTCATGTCCGGTCCTGTGACGTTTTCCTGAGCAAAGATATAAGGTTTATACTGAGGCACGTCCAGAGGCGTGTCCCAATCAGGGTTGTGCTATTTCGCCGCTTTCCTCCGCCGGATGGGCGTCGGGCGCACACGGGCCTCAATATCCTCATAGAGCATTCCAACGATATTTTTGCCGGTGGATGTCTCGATCCCTTCCATGCCCGGCGAGGAATTGACCTCTAGTACTTTAGGCCCGGCCTCAGCGCGCAAAAGGTCCACACCGGCCAATCCGAGACCAAATGACTTGGCCGCGCGCAGGGCGGTTTCGCGTTCGGTTTTGGTGATGCGCACCGCCTTGGCCGAGCCGCCGCGATGCAGGTTGGAGCGGAAATCGCCCTCAGCCCCGGTGCGTTTCATGGACGCCACGACCTTGCCGCCAATGACAAGGCACCGGATATCTTCACCTGCAGCTTCCTTGACGAAATCCTGCACAAGGAAGTTGGCCTTTAGCCCGCGAAAGGCATCAATCACCGACTCGGCGGCCTTTTTGGTTTCTGCTAGAACGACGCCCTTGCCTTGGGTGGATTCCAAAAGCTTTACGATCAACGGTGCAGTGCCTACCAGTCCGATAAGATTGCCGGTGTCCTGGGGCGAGGCGGCAAACGCGGTGTTGGGCATCCCAACTTTGGCGCGGGCCATGATCTGATGTGCGTAAAGCTTGTCCCGGCTGGCCGTGATTCCTGCAGACGGGTTCACGCAATAGGTGCCGATGGTTTCAAACTGGCGGATGACAGCAGCGCCATAAGCGGTGATCGAGGCGCCGATACGCGGGATCACAGCGTCATAGCGCGGCAGGCGCTTGCCATCGTAATGCACCTCGGGGGCCAGTGTGTTTATCGTCATATAACAACGGGTTGTGTTGATTACCTCAACTGCATGGCCGCGTTTTTCACCTTCTTCCACAAGCCGTCTGGTCGAGTAATTGTCCTCACGGCTCAGCACGGCTATGCGCAGGGCGCGATTGGGCTGCACCTCTCGCATGCGCTTGGTGTGATAGACGTCATAATTGAGTTCAGGCTGTAGGAACCGGTCGGTAGCGGCAATCGAGATGTGGTCCTTCATCGCCTGCCGTCCCAAAAGCATTCGGCTTGTCATGGAGGAGCGGTTGGTCAGCGTTATTTCGATAGGCCAGCTTTGACCGGCCACTTCCATCGTGCTTTCAATCACAAAGCGCAGCTCTTTTTCACCATTCGAACTTGAGACTTCGCGGCGGTCCACGATGGGGGCCGAGCAGGGGATCACCAGATCATCGCGCCCCGGAATGGGGTGCACGGTAAAACGCACCTTGGGTTTGGCGGCTGAGCCAAAGGTTTCGATGTCAAAGGCATGAAGCGCCGACGTTCGCGCGCCGGTGTCGACCTTGGCGCGCAGAGCAGGGACGCCCAGATCGGGCAGGCTGATCCATTCTTCCCATCCAAATTGAAGTGTTTCGGGAGCGGAACTGTCAGCCATGGGATACCTGTTTTTAAATCAAGGGCTCGGCGCGGAGATGTTTTCCGGCCGAGCCCTGATCCCAACATGTATCCTGCGCCAACTCAAGGGCACTTTATTTGTTGATGTCCTCATGCACGATGCGGGTCTGATCGTCCGGCGACCGAAACACCCGGCGTAGGACCAGCCAGGACACCAGCGAAACAGCACCAAAGATGGCCATCAGCGTTGAAACGCCAAGCCCCGGCGCGACGACGACAACGCCAGCCATAACGGCGGCACCGACCGCGATACCAAGGAAAATGTAGCTTGGGATCAAAAGCTCCAGAATGGCCAGCACAAGTGCTGCACAAAGCCAGACCCACCATAGTGAAATCCAGGCCATTATGATTTCCCCTTCAACATGTTGAAGGCATTGCCGAAGGCTTCAAGTGCCTGTGCAGGCACCAGAACGGTAGATGTCGAAGGCCCTTGGCCAAGCGCATTCAGCGATTCTACCTGTTTCAAAGCCACCTGATACTGCGCAGCCTCCAACCCGTTATCGGCAATCGCCTTCGCTACGACACCGGTTGCATAGGCTTCGGCATCGGCCTCTATCCGACGTGCCTCGGCGGCTTTTTGCGCGGCATAAAGCTCGGCATCCGCGGCGAGTTCCACGGCACGACGTTTTCCCTCGGCCTCAGTCACCTGGGCGCGGCGGGCGCGTTCGGCGTTGAGTTGTTGCAGCATAGCATCGCGGGTGGCCTGATCGAGGTTCACATCGAGGATTTCGGCGCGTGTCACCTCGATTCCCCAGTCGTCCACGGCGCTTTCGACCAGAACTTTGATGGTTGAGATCAGCTGATTTCGGTTTGCCTGAACATCATCAAGGTCCATTTTACCGATCTCGGCCCGCACGATCCCGGCCACGGTGGTGGCAATCGCGGCATCCACATCGCGGATCCGGTAGACCGTCTTTTCCGGCTGGGTGATGCGGTAAAAGACGGATGTCTCAACCTGCACAAGAACGTTGTCCTTGGTGATGGCATCCTGGCTGGCATTGGGAAGCTGACGTTCCAGAATGGATATCTTGTGCCGCACAACATCCAGAAAAGGCACGATAAAGTTGATGCCAGGTCCAAGCACGGAACGCAGGCGGCCAAAACGTTCGACCACATGTTGTTCGGATTGGGGAACAATCTTGATGCCCTTGAAAATGACAAGGAAAAGAAGAAAGGCGAGCAGGATGTAAATCAGGTTCGAAGAAAGCAGGCTGATGATTTGGTCTTCTGTCATGTAGGTCCCTCTTTTATGTATACGACAGTATACAATATATGTGCTCACAGCGAATTTACAATGTAAGGTAAACCGCTTTAGAGAGAGGCGAAAGTGAAAGAAACGGGTGTCGATTGGGTTTTTCTTTTGATTTGCAGGCCACGGATGGCTCGGCACGTACTGGTGTAATCAACACGCCACGTGGAGACATCCGCACGCCCGCTTTCATGCCTGTGGGCACGGCGGCGACGGTGAAGGCAATGATGCCCGAAAGTGTGCGCGAAACCGGTGCCGATATCCTTTTGGGCAACACCTATCATCTGATGCTGCGCCCGGGCGCAGAGCGGATGGCGGCCCTGGGCGGGTTGCATAAATTCATGAACTGGCCACGGCCTATCCTGACCGACAGCGGCGGGTTTCAGGTGATGAGCCTGGCGGGGTTAAGAAAACTTACCGAAAAAGGTGTGACCTTTAAGAGCCATATTGACGGGTCCAAACATGAGCTGACCCCGGAACGGTCCATGGAAATTCAGGCACTGTTGGGTTCGGACATTGTCATGTGTTTCGATGAATGCCCGGCGCTGCCTGCCACGGACGAAGAAGTGGCGCGCGCCATGCGGCTATCAATGCGGTGGGCAGAACGCTCGAAGGTAGCATTCGGCGACCGGCCCGGACATGCACTTTTCGGCATTATGCAGGGCGGCGTGACGCAAGAGCTGCGCGAAGAAAGCGCCAAGGCGCTGGTTGAGATCGGGTTTGATGGTTATGCCGTCGGCGGCCTTGCCGTGGGTGAGGGGCAAGAGGCCATGTTCGGCGTGCTGGATTATGCCTGCGACAGCCTGCCAAAAGACCAGCCCAGATACCTGATGGGGGTAGGCAAACCGGACGATATCGTGGGTGCTGTGAAGCGCGGCATTGACATGATGGATTGCGTTTTGCCCTCGCGTTCGGGGCGCACCGGGCAGGTTTTCACCCGGTATGGGCAGCTCAATATCAAGAACGCGCGTCACATGGATGACACACGTCCGCTGGATGAGGCGTGTTCCTGTCCCGCCTGCCGCAACTATTCCCGCGCCTATCTGCATCACCTTTTCCGCAGTCAGGAAATTTTGAGTTCGATGCTGCTGACCTGGCATAATTTGCAGTATTATCAGGATATTATGAATGAAATGCGAGGTGCGATTGCAAATGGCAACTTTGCCCAGTGGGAAGAAAATTTCCATGCCGGGTGTGCCCAAGGCGACATCGATCCGCTCTGAATTCTGTATTATCCCGATTTTGGCATCAGTCCGTTTCTGCCGCATCGGCGGATTCTTGCTAGGTGATATCGCCTGACTCGGGGTAAGATACCCGTGTTTTAGTGATGTCTGTGAGTGATAGTATTATGCCTTTTGCTATGTTTGCTGTGAGCTGGATGTCAGCAGCCGTTTTGGCGGTCGCTGTTCTGGCGTAAAATTAAGGTTCGTTATGATCCGTTTACCCTTTGAGAAGGTTTTGCATGCACCTTCGGTTTCACGGGCGGTTCACGCCCGGTTGATGGGAACCGATAAAATGTCTTTTGCTGTCTTTTCCTTTTCCTGGGCCTTTATGGCGATGGTCGCAATTTCTCTGCTGACCTGACCTCGCCGGATTTTGGAGCCGCACGCGCGTTTATGTGACCTAAAGTCAGGATATCCTGACTAGGCGTGTGTGCGGTCCTTTCCTAGTTTGATGTGTAACCAGTGAGGACCTGACCATGCCATTTGCCGTATTCGCCGCCAGTTGGATGTCCGTTGCCGTTTTGGCAGCGTCCGTTTTGGCCTGAACCCTTAAACAAACCTGAAATTTGATTGAATTCGCGCTTGTGCCAGCGCTGTGCGCACGGCATTGTCAGCGCCACAGGTAAAACGACCCCATATAAGCCCACCAAGGTTGAAACAGGGCGGGCATCGCCCCAGATTAACCTCATCGAAACGGAAAAGGCCGGGCGTTGCCGCCAAGTCGGGACCAGAGCCTTTTTGCGAGTATAGGATATCGAGCATGAAAGATCCCCTTAACGCCTCTTACCCAGTGCTGCCGCTGCGCGATATTGTGGTGTTCCCACATATGATCGTGCCGCTTTTCGTGGGCCGTGAAAAATCGGTGCGCGCGCTGGAAGAGGTGATGCAGGATGACAAACAAATCCTGCTCAGCAGTCAGATTGATCCCTCTGAGGACGATCCGACATCTGATGGTATTTACAACACCGGTGTGCTGGCCAATGTGCTGCAGCTGCTCAAACTGCCCGACAGCACGGTTAAAGTGCTGGTCGAAGGCGTGAGCCGTGTGAAAATCACAGATTACATTGAAAACCCCAACTTTTTTGAGGCCCGCGCTGAGTATCTGACCGAAATGCCGGGCGATGCCGCAACGATTGAGGCGCTGCTGCGCACAGTGACGGATGAATTCGCGCGCTACGCCAAGATCAAGAAAAACATTCCCGAAGAGGCGCTGGCCGCCGTGACAGAAGCCGATGATGCGGCCAAGCTGGCCGATCTTGTGTCGGGGCATCTGGGCATTGAAGTGGACCAAAAGCAAGAGCTTTTGGAGACGCTTTCCGTGAGCGAGCGGCTTGAGAAGGTGTACGGCCTGATGCAGGGCGAGATGTCGGTGCTTCAGGTCGAGAAAAAGATCAAGACCCGCGTCAAATCCCAGATGGAGCGCACGCAGCGCGAATATTATCTGAATGAGCAAATGAAGGCCATTCAAAAGGAATTGGGCGACGGCGAAGAGGGCGAGGGCGAAATCGCCGAGCTAGAAGAGAAAATCGCCAACACTAAGCTCTCGAAAGAGGCGCGTGAGAAGGTTGATGGCGAGCTGAAGAAGCTCAAGAACATGAGCCCGATGTCGGCCGAGGCCACCGTGGTGCGCAATTACCTCGACTGGATGCTGTCGATCCCGTGGGGCGTGAAAAGCCGGGTTAAAAAGGACCTGAGCCGCGCGCAGGATGTGCTCGACAACGATCACTATGGCCTTGAAAAGGTGAAGGAACGCATCGTCGAGTATCTGGCGGTTCAACAACGCTCGAAGAAGCTCAAAGGCCCGATCCTGTGCCTTGTGGGACCTCCGGGTGTGGGTAAAACCTCGCTTGGGCAATCCGTGGCCAAGGCGACGGGGCGCGAATTTATTCGCATCAGCCTGGGTGGCGTGCGCGATGAAAGCGAGATTCGCGGTCATCGCCGGACTTACATTGGGTCCATGCCAGGTAAGATCATTCAGGCGCTGAAAAAGGCGAAAACCACCAACCCGCTTATTCTTCTCGATGAGATCGACAAGATGGGTCAGGATTTCCGGGGTGACCCAGCGTCGGCCATGCTTGAGGTGCTGGATCCGGAACAAAACTCGACCTTTATCGATCACTACATGGAGGTCGAATATGACCTCTCGAATGTGATGTTCCTGACCACGGCGAACTCTTACAACATGCCGGGGCCATTGCTGGACCGGATGGAGATCATTCCGCTGGCCGGTTACACCGAGGACGAAAAGCGCGAGATCGCCAAGCAGCATTTGCTGCCCAAGCAGATCAAGAACCATGGCTTGAAAACCAAGGAGTTCAGCTTTGGCGACGATGCGCTGACCGATATCATCCGCTATTACACGCGTGAGGCGGGGGTTCGGAACCTTGAACGTGAGATTGGCAAGGTGGCGCGAAAGGCGTTGACCAAGATCATTCGCAAGGAAGCGGAAAGCGTTGATGTCACATCAGAAAACATCGACGATTTCCTTGGCGTGAAAAAGTTCAAGTTCGGCCTGGCCGAGGAAAAAGACCAGGTCGGTGTCGTGACTGGTCTGGCCTATACCTCGGTGGGCGGTGAGCTTTTGAACATCGAGGCGCTGCGCCTGCCGGGCAAAGGCCGGATGAAAACCACCGGCAAGCTGGGCGATGTGATGAAGGAATCCATCGACGCGGCGAATTCCTATGTGCGTTCGATTGCACCAAAGATCGGGGTCAAACCGCCCAAGTTTGAGAAATGGGATATCCACGTGCATGTGCCCGAAGGCGCGACGCCGAAAGACGGGCCAAGTGCTGGTCTTGCCATGGTGACGTCGATTGTCTCGGTTCTGACCGGCATTCCGGTGCGCAAGGATATTGCCATGACAGGTGAGGTCACCCTGCGCGGCACGGCCCTTCCGATTGGCGGCCTTAAGGAAAAACTCCTTGCGGCATTGCGCGGGGGGATCACCACTGTGCTTATCCCGCGCGACAACGAGAAGGATCTGGTGGAGATTCCCGACAACGTGAAAGAGGGGCTGGAAATCATCCCGGTCGATCACGTGAGCGAAGTGCTGCGGCTGGCGCTGGTGGACACGCCAAAGGCCGTGGAATGGGACGAAGAGGCCGAGGAAGCCGCGGCTGCTGCTCTGCAATCGACGCAAGGGTCAGGCGCAACGGCACATTGACGCTATACAGCAAACACATAAAGCGGCGCCTTAATCCAAGGCGCCGTTTTTCGTTTGAATTGAGCTTCTTGCGCTGCGACGTTTAAGTTTAGAACGCGCCCGCAGCCGCCAGGATGATCAACAGAACCGACAGACCTGCCAACGTGCCTTCCAACTGCTCAGAGCTGGCCGTCGCATCTTCGGCGATCACCGAAGGCTCTACAACTGGGTCAGACAAAGACCCGGCGAAAGATGGCTCTGCCGCAAGCACAACAATCAAACCGGCAGCAACAAATAAGTGTTTCACGTAAATTCCCCCAGAATTTATTCTGCAACAGTTTACATTTCCTGAAACAGCAAGGTCAACTGAGAGGTGGTTTTTGACGCAGATTTCCGTATGCTGTTTCCAAAATACAAACAATCGGGTGGTGATTATGGCAACACAAAGCGCAACCAAGACAAAGCCCAAGGCTGTTTCTGCGGCTGCGGGCAGCAAGGCGAAGTCCCTCAAGACATCGACAAAACCGGCCCCAGCCAAACCCAAGATACCTGCGCAGGTGCCACCGACATCCAAAGCGCCTGCGACGCCAAACCCGGCTCCTGCCGCGACCAGTGTGAAGGCCGAAATGAAGCGCAAAGAGCTTGTGGAAGAGGTCAGTCGACACGCCGAACTTCCCAAACACAAAGTCAAACCGGTTGTGGAAGCCATGCTCGAAGTGATGGGCGAGGCTGTGGCCGAAGGTCGAACCATGAACCTGCAACCTTTGGGGCGAATGGTGCACAAACGCCGCAAAGAAAACCCGAACGCGAATATCAGCATCGTGCGCATTCGCCAGTCCAAAGAGCAAAGCTGAACTCAGGCTCTGTGCTGGGACTTGCACGAGGCAAACTGTGCAGCTAGATAGCGCTCTGGCGGGCGATTAGCTCAGTGGTAGAGCGCTTCGTTCACATCGAAGATGTCAGCAGTTCGAATCTGTTATCGCCCACCACTTTCTTACCGCGCGGATGACACGCCATGTCTCAAAAGCAGTCGGATCAGCCTCGCGCGCCAAAGCTGCCAGAGCTTTGGGTGCTGCGCCATGGAGAAACCGAGTGGAACCGGGCCGGGCGCTTGCAAGGGCAACTGGACAGCCCGTTGACTCAGACAGGGATGGCGCAGGCCCGGGCGCAGGGACGTATCCTGATGCGCTTTGGTTTGCCGTCGGGCACGAGCCTGGTGACCAGCCCTGCAGGACGGGCGCGCCGCACGACCGAGATCGTGAACGAGCCCCTGGGGCTTGAGTTGCAAATCGATGCGGCATTGGTCGAGATCAATATGGGCATCTGGCAGGGAGAGACTGTGACCTCGCTGTCGAACGCACATCCCGGATTGCCCATTGAAAATGATCCGAATCTTTGGAAATTTGAGGCACCTGAGGGCGAAAGGCTTCAAGACATGACCGCACGGGTGCGAAAGGCGCTCAACCGGTTGCAGGGTCCCACAGTGATCGTCACGCATGGGGTCACGTCGCGGCTGTTGAGATGTGTCGCGCTTGGTTTGAATCCTGAGGCATTGTCATCATTGCCCGGCGGGCAGGGGATTGTTCATCACGTTAAAGACGGCAAAGCCACTGTTCTGACGACGTAGGCAATACCGCGCAAATTACATCGAAAACATGCGGAAAATGGGCAGCCCAACAGCGACAAGTGCAAGCACAACACAGACCGGCCAAGACCAGGTCGGCCAGGTGTCGGGCAGCCGGGTTTTTAACACCATCATCGAGCCACCAAGCACAAGAGCGGTAGAAAACCCAAGCAATTTCATGATGTTGTAAACGCCGTCCGACGTGTCAACAGCGCCTGCGTCACCGATTTTCAGGAAAAACGCTGCCCAAAGCACGCCAATGCCAAGGCCGGACAGAATGAAGAGGCGCACCGCGCCAGCTTTGGGTAGGAGAGCAAGACCAAAATAAAGGGCCAAAGGAAGGGCAATACCGACAAACCACGACATTTAGAGTACAATCTCCTCACAAACCCCGCACCGCTCCAAATATGAGTGCTACTTGAAACCAGTGAGAAAAAAAGGCGAAGGGGTGAAATTCTTGACGTGACGTAACGTCTCAAGACAGACAGGGCACACAATCAAGGATTATTCTTGTTTCTTACGCGCTTCTGCCCTTGCGCCCCAGTGCAGACATTTGTTAGAGGGCGCGCAAGGCGGGCGGTTAGCTCAGTTGGTAGAGCGCTTCGTTTACACCGAAGATGTCGGGGGTTCGAGTCCCTCACCGCCCACCATCCACTCTTACAAATTGTGACGGTTTGAGAGCTTGCTGGCTTGTGCGCGTTTTCACGTTGACAGTGCTTGACGGGGCCGGGCGCGCAGCCTAAGAAGCACCTCACGTCTGGGCTTTCGGGGTCAGGCTTGCAGCGGGCGGTTGTAGCTCAGTTGGTTAGAGTACCGGCCTGTCACGCCGGGGGTCGCGGGTTCGAGCCCCGTCAACCGCGCCACTGCTGCAAAACATGATCTGCGCGGTTGTAGCTCAGCTGGTTAGAGTACCGGCCTGTCACGCCGGGGGTCGCGGGTTCGAGCCCCGTCAACCGCGCCAGTCCTGTGTAACTCCAATCCTTTGACGAGCCGACATGCGGCCATCCGTTAAAGCAACACGGCACAGCGGACACTGATCACACTCAATTTCCTAGTGGAAACCTGTCATATCCTTGAAACCATTCCGCGCCACCTCAACCGCAACATATGCTGCAATATCTGGGTATTGCCAGAGTCAAAACACGAGATATAGTGGTGGCTGAGAAGGGTGTGGCATCGCATCCCAAGGCACAAAGCATGAGGCAGACTGAGCAGGAGAACGAGAGCGTTATGATTGCAGAGTTTAGAACTGAATTCGTCAGAGAACCGTCCGCGTTGAAACATCATCCGGCGTTGGTTCTAAATGCGGATTATCGGCCTCTCTCGTACTATCCGTTGTCGCTTTGGACGTGGCAGGACGCCATCAAGGCGGCCTATCTGGATCGGGTGGACATCGTGGCCGAATATGAGGACACGGTGCGCAGCCCTTCGACTGAGATCAAGATCCCCTCGGTCATCGTGCTTAAGGACTATGTGAAGCCACAAAAGCGTGTGGCCTTCACCCGGTTCAACCTCTTTCTGCGCGATCAGTTTTGCTGTCAATATTGTGGCTCGAAGGGAAACCTCACCTTTGATCACGTTGTGCCGCGCGCCAAGGGCGGAATTACAAGTTGGGAAAACGTCGTGGCAGCGTGCAGCCCTTGCAACCTCAAGAAAGGTGCCAAGAGCCTTCGGCAGTCCAACCTAAGCCTGCGCCGCCCGCCGCGTGCGCCAGAGGCTGAACAGCTGCGCAATCTGGGGCGTAAATTTCCACCCAACTATCTGCACGAAAGCTGGATGGATTTCCTTTACTGGGATGCCGAGCTGCAGGCTTAGGCAGCCTTACGACGGCGAGGCCTGCGCCTCTTGGTGCCTTGAGGTGCCTGGCCATTGCCCGCAGGTTTCGATGACCTGTTCCGGGGTGGGCCTGAACGACGGCGTTGCCCTTGCTTCTGGCCTCGTTTGGGACGCGCTGTGAAATCTGTTGGCGGCGTGCCACTCGCCACCGGGATCGTGATTTTCATCAGTTTCTCGATGTCGCGCAACAATCCGGCCTCTTCATGGGCGCAAAAGGCAATGGCCTGGCCCTCTCGCCCGGCGCGTGCCGTGCGGCCAATCCGGTGCACATAATTGTCCGCAACTTCTGGCAGATCGTAGTTGATCACATAAGCCACGCCGGGAATGTCGATGCCGCGAGCGGCCACATCGGTGGCCACCAAGATGTTGACGGTGCCTTGCCGGAACGCCTTGAGTGCGCGGTCGCGTTGGCCTTGGGTCTTGTTGCCGTGAATGGAGGCGGCGTTGAACCCGTCGGCCACGAGACCTTTCATCAGCTTTTCCGCGCCATGCTTGGTGCGCGCAAAAACCAATGTCAAAGCACCGGCATCATTCGACAGGATTTCGCGCAGCTTGGAGGGCTTTTCCGGGCCGGGCACAAAATGGACCGACTGGGTGATTTTGTCGGCGGCTTTGCCCGGAGGTGCCACCTGCACCCGTTTGGGATTGCTCAAATAGGCTTGGCTCAGTTCTTCCATCTGTTTTGGCATGGTGGCCGAAAACAGCATGGTCTGACGCGGGGTGCCCAGCTTCGGTGCGATTTTGCGCAGGTCATGGATAAAGCCCATGTCGAGCATCTGGTCGGCCTCGTCCAGCACCAGATGACGTGCGGTTGAAAGATCGAGCGCACGGCGGTCCATCAGGTCGATCAACCGGCCCGGCGTGGCCACAAGGATATCGGTGCCCCGGCTGAGAAGCTTGATCTGTTTGCCGATGGACTGTCCGCCGACCACGGTCACAACCCGCAGCTTGGTTTTAGCCGTCAGGTTGCGCAGGCTGTCGGCGATCTGGTTCACCAGTTCGCGGGTGGGGGCCAGGATCAGGGCCTTGACCGTTTTCTCGCGCGGCTTACCGGGCTGATCCAGCAAATGCTGAATGAGCGGCAGACCAAAGGCGAGGGTTTTGCCTGTGCCGGTTTGGGCGAGGCCCAAAACGTCGTGACCTTCGAGGGCCAGCGGAATGGCCTTGTTTTGGATGGGGGTTGGTTCAGTAAGACCGGCCTCTTTGATGGCCGTGTTCAATTGGGGCGCAAGGCCCAGCATGTCAAAATCGTACAAGTCGTGTCCTTTTCGGAGCGCACAGCCGCAAGGGCATGCACGCAGATACATAATGCCCGCACCGAATGCGCAGGCGAGAGGGTTTGGCGATGCTTTAAGACAGTCGGGCGTATCCCGCGCCGTCTGGCACCGCATCAGAAACCCTGCGTGATGGGGAACTGGAAATCTTGGGCTGGTTGCTTGTCCCGGCTTTGCCGCCAGGCTCACGCGCAATCACAGCGATGGATGCGACATGGGGCCTAGGCGGCTAAGTGTCAAGCATTCTTTGGTTTTTTGCGACTGAGGTGCTGTTTGCGGCACAGGCCAAACGGCCTGTGTGCGTTGCTTAGAGGAGATGTTTACCACGACACCAGTTTGTTGCGCGCATGCGCCTTGAGGTAAGACGCCTTTGGGTCATCACCATGAATGCTAAGAAACTTTACATCCATGTATTTGCTCATGTATGGGGTCTTTCCCCGAAGTTTGACGGTTTCACCCGCGTAAACGGTTTTTTCAGTCCATCCACCGGGTTCGGCGTCGGATTTGCAGGCAATCGTTGCGTAAGCGCCCGGCTTGGCGGTGAGGCAGGCGTAGGTTTCGTAGGTTGCCATCCAGCCGCGCATGGTAAAGCGCGCCTTGTTGCCGAGCTTGATTTCCTTCGATTCCGCCAGGGAGGCTGTCAACGTCTGCACCTTTGTTGCAAACGGATTCTTGCCACCAAGATATGTTTTCAAAGCCGCGTCAAAACGCGTTGTTTCATCAGTGCTGAGATCGAGCACCGAATGCAATGGCACGTATTTCAGATGCCCCAGGCCCAGGTAAAGCTTACCTTGCTGTGCGCCGAGCATGGGTTCGTCATGTGGGCGCATGTCCTCTTGGTCGACAGGCTGTGAAAATATTTCACTGGCGTTCAGGCTGTCGCGCCATTCGGTGAACCCTTTTGAGGCGATCATGCCACCTTTGAGCAAAACACTCACACTGGTGTTCTCGCGAAACACTTTATCTTCTGTTGTGGAACGTTGATCGAAATCGAATTTTCCATTGGCATATCCACCTGCTTCTGACTTCGCGGATGCCTCAAGATTGATCTTGTTTTGGCTGATTTTCTTGGAGGATGACACGTTGAGCGACACGGACGTCTTCACACGCATCTCGCCGCCGACACTTGCCGATTGCACAATATGCGTTCCCCATTCCTTGAAGAAATCTTCGAAAGGTTTTGACCCGTCAAGCGCGTCTTTGGCTGCCTGAGTCACATCTTTGTTGGCCGCGCCTTTCAGGCTTCCACCGTTCAAAGTCAGGATCACGTAATCTGCCGCCGTTTCGATGTAATAGCGCGCGGTCGTGGTTGTTTCCTGTTCAAAGAGGCTGTTGACTGACGAGGCTTGTCCTGAGAATTCGACGCCATCAACAACGCCGCCAAGCCCCAATTCACGCCCCAGACTGATCTGAAACTCTCGTGATGTCTGCATTACGCCTGAAGAGCGAAGTTCTGTGAGTTGATGTACGGGGGTCGGATCATAGCTGTATTGATCCGGAATAAGGATTTTCTTTTGAAATTCAAACGTATTGCGTTCGTTGTAGGTGTAATTGATGATGCGTTTCAGGGGCTGATTATTGAGAATATCAATGCCATATCCCAAAATTCCATAATCGCTGATGGCTTCCAATTTTTTATCTCCCAATGTCTGAAATATTTTTTGGTAACTCTGGGAGGCTTCGAGGAAACCAAGGCAAAACTATGGTCTATGGCGGAAAATCGCCTGTTACATGTGCTAGGCAACCTCAGTGCGGTTTCGATTGAATGCGTATGAACGGATATCAAAAAAGGCGCCGCGACAATGCCGGGCGCCTTCCAAATCTTATTGCCAGTAGCTTAGCTCTTGGCTTGCGCCGGAGCAGCCGCAGGGGCGGCTTGTTGTGCGGGCTTCTTTGCGCCGGCGCTAAGAGGATCATCCTGACGTTGAACCGAGCCTTCGAAATGAGCACCGGATTCGATCGCGATGGTCTTGTGGATGATGTCGCCCTCAACACGTGCGGTGGATGTCAGGCGTACTTTGAGACCGCGCACGCGGCCTACGATACGGCCATTAATCACCACATCATCGGCAATGACTTCGCCTTTGATCGTGGCGCCTTCGCCGATGGTCAGAAGATGTGCGCGGATGTCGCCCTCAACCGTGCCTTCGACCTGAATGTCGCCGGTCGTCTTGAGATTGCCAGTGACGTGCAAATCGGTCGACAGAGTAGAAGCAGGGGGTTTCGCCTTGGGGGCTGTTGCCTTGAACTCGCCGCTTGCACCAGATGCAGGGGGAACATCAGTGCGCGTCTCAGGCGTTGCGGGCTTGGCCGCGGTGTCTGCCTTCGGTGCTGGTTCGTTGATTTTGCTTTTAGAAAACATTGTTTGCAGCCTTGATGTAGATCATAGGGTTGACGGCTTTGCCGCCGACACGGACCTCATAGTGTAGATGCGTGCCCGTGGAACGTCCAGTGTTCCCCATATCACCAATTCTTTGGCCACGCGAGACCCTTTGACCTTCCTTGACGCGAATGGCGGACAAATGCGCGTAACGGGTCTCAATTCCGAATTCATGCTTTATTTTGATGAGCCTGCCATATCCCGAGAGCCACCCGGCATGGGTCACCACGCCATCGGCTGTGGAATAGATTGGCGTGCCGTGGGGCGCAGCAAAATCCGTCCCGTTATGCGGTCGCCCCCAGCGGATGCCAAAGCCCGATGTGTAGCGGAACGAGTTTTTGACCGGCAGAGCAAAGGGCGCTTTTTCAGCGGCAATGCGATAGAGGTTCAGCTTGTCCATCTGGTTCAGGATGCGATTGGCGCGATCCGCGTCTGGGGAAGGAGTTTCTCCAAGTGTGGAAAAACTTAAAGGCAAAAGCGGGCCACCTTGACCCGAATATCCGCGCCGTACCGTGTTCAGAAGTGACTCGGTGTTCATGCCAGCAGCGCGGAACATTTTGTCGAGCGGCTCAACGGAAATGCTCATGGCTTCTTCGAGTTGGCGGAAAATCTGTTCGTTGCGGTCTTCCATTAGGCGGATTTGCGTGGCCATCTCATCCGCGGCCAAGAGCGCTTCTTGCGCGTCTTCGATGACTTTGTCGCGCTCCTGCGCGGTTTGAGCCAAAGCACTGGACAGAAAGTCCACTGTACTGTCGCCTTCCGCTGCGGCGCCCGGTGTGCTGACCGGCGCGGTATCAGAATTCTCAAGCACAAGGGCCAAAGCCTGACTTTCCTCGCGCGCTGTGTCGCGTTCTTTCATGGCGCGGCGCAGCGTGGACTGAACAACTTCGATACCCGTCTCCAGCTCGCGACGGCGTGTTTCCGAGGCCAGAAGCTCGGTCTGCATAACGGAGATTTGTTCGAGTGCGGAGTTAAAGCGCTCTTGCGCGGCCAGTGCTTCTTCGGCGCGCAGGTTGCGTTCGGCTTCGAGCGCATTGAGACGGGTCTCGTAGGTGCGCTGATCGCGCTTGGCCTGTTCGCGGAAATTGCCTGATCCAATTGAATCCATCACCAAAATCGCAGTCGCGATAATTGCCCAGGCCACGACAGCAGACGCGCCTAGAAAGGCAAAAAGCTGTGAGGCGGGCTTCAGGCGGATGAACCGCGTATCTGTGTCCGAGCGCAAAAACACCCTGCGCTCTGGAAAATGTCGTTCCAACAAATTGTGGATTTTTATCGCAAGACGCGTCCGCACGAGGCCCCCATAGTCGTCCTTAGCCAACCATTCCCTTGTCGGTGCTCTTTTACGTCGCTTTGCCCCATATGTGCTCACTTTCATGCGTGTGCGACATACCAAAGCTGCCATCTCGGCACCGTCGCAAAGTGCGTACACAGTGCCTAAGCTTTGGGCAAGTCTTTTGACCAGCTTGTGCCGAAAATGCGACGAAACCCCCAGTAAACGGCAGAAAATCGCCGACTTAGAAGGGTTTGGCACAACCAGCGTTAGAGCGGCGACTTGGCCTCTGCGGCGAGGGGCCAGTAGAAATCAGGAGGCAGACCGGCCTCAGCACGTTTTTCTTCGTTGAATGGGGGCTTGAGCGCGCCGTGGAAATAGCGACGCACCAGATCGTGAAAGGCGCCCTTTGGGTCCAGTTCGTGCCGGCCGCACAGAAAGTGAAACCACTTGGATCCATAAGCGACATGGCTGACTTCTTCTGCGTAGATGATGCTCAGCGCGTCGATGGCTTTGTCATCCTTGGCCTTGCGGAAAATCTCAATCATGCCGGGTGTCACATCCAGACCGCGCGCTTCCATCACCATGGGCACAACGGCAAGGCGGCCCATAAAGTCATCCACCGTGTCCTCGGCCGCGCGCCACATGCCTGCATGCGCGTCAAGCGCGCCATAATGACTGCCGTGCGCTTCAAGACAATCGCATACAAGGTTGAAATGTTTGGATTCCTCCTCGGCTGCTTTGACCCAGTCATCGTAGAATCCAATTGGCATTTTCGTATCGGCGAAGCGCGGAATGATGTCCCAATGCAGGTCAACGGCATTCAGCTCGATATGCGCCACAGCGTGCAGTATGGCGATGCGACCGGCCTCTGTTCCCGGGCGGCGGCGCGGCACGTCGCGCGGATCAAGCAGGCGTGGTGTCTCTGGTCGCGATGGACGCAAGGGGGCTTCTGCGCGCCCAACAGGCAAAGGCGTTCCAGCCTCGCGCGCTTCAAACCACCGCTTGGCATGGGCCCGTGACAGGGCGGTCTTTTCGCGGCCATCGGCGGTGGTCAAAACCTCCACCGCCATTTGTGATAAGCTGAGATCAGTCATGCGACGTCTTTGTCACAAGGCGCGCACGGCCTCCAGCACTTCTTCGGCATGGCCGGGCACTTTCACCTTGGGCCAGATACGCACGATTTTTCCGTCCCCGTCGATCAGGACCGTCGTGCGTTCAATCCCCATGTATTTCTTGCCATACATACTCTTTTCTTTCCAAACGCCGTATTGCTCACAGACATCTCCTTCGGCATCGGACAAGAGTGGAATGCCCAGATCATGCTTGTCCCGGAACTTGTCATGCTTGGCCACGGTGTCCTTGGAAATGCCGAAAACCCGTGCGCCAGCTGCCTCAAACTCGGCGTTCAAGCCGGTAAAGGCAATCGCCTCTTTGGTGCAGCCTGACGTGTCATCTTTGGGATAAAAGAACAAAACAATGGGTGCAGGGCGCAGCCCAGAGAGCACTACTTCACCTCCTCCATCGCGTGGAAGCGTAAAATCCGGGGCCAAATCGGCGATTTCGGGCATGGTGGAACCTCCAAAAAGAAAAAGTGAGTTTTAAATTAGAGTGTAACGCGCGAGAATAAAGGCAGCAGGCAGGCCAAGTGGCCATAACGGGAAAAATGACCGAAACGGCAGAGACAAAACCGCGTCGTGGCTGGGTGAAGAAAACCGGCATGCGTTTGGGCATCGGGTTGCTACTGACGGCCGGTGCCCTGGCGATCCTGTTTTCGGCCATGATTGGCATGCGACTTTCTGCGCCGGATTGGGTGCGTGACCGCCTCACCACCGAGATCAATGATCAGCTTGAGGGCGTTTCGCTCCATTTCGGAGATGTGGCGGTGGTGCTGAACGAAAACCTTGTGCCTCGGCTCTGGCTGCGAGACGTGATGCTGCGCGACGACACCGGCCTGCCGATTGCCAACCTGTCAGACATTCAAAGCCAGGTGGCCCTGAAGCCGCTGATGCGCGGCGAAGTCCAGCCGAGCTACATCAAGCTAAGCGGTGCGCGCTTGTCTTTGCGGCGTGAAGATACCGGTGCGGTGGGCCTTTCGGTTGGGCAGGCGGAAACACAGGTCGAAGAGGCCAGCAGCCTGCGCGAACTGATCGGCGAGATGGAAGCCATGCTGCTGCGTCCGGGCTTTGCCGATCTAACACTGATTGATGTGGAAAATGTATCGGTGCGGTATGATGACCTGCGCGCCGGGCGATCCTGGAGCGTGGATGGCGGGCGTCTGTCATTGACCCGGGACAACACCGATTTGCGCCTGCGCGGAGATTTCGTGCTCTTGGGCGGACGGGACTATGCCACGACGCTGGAGATGAATTACGCCAGCCGGATTGGCGACACGGCAGCAGAGCTTGGTCTCAGCTTTCAGGATATGCATGCGCGCGACATTGCGGGTCAATCGCCCGCCCTGGCCTGGCTGAGTGCGCTGGACGCGCCAATTTCCGGAGCCTTGCGTGTGGCGGTTGAAGAGGACGGCGCGCTTGGTCCGCTCAACGCGACGCTGCAAATCGGGGCAGGTGTGGTCAAACCAAATGAGGCGACCAAACCGATCGCGTTTGACGGCGTGCGCAGCTACTTCACCTACGATCCTGAGGATCAGGAAATCATCTTCAGTGAGCTGTCAGTTGACAGCAAATGGCTGAAGACCAGCGCCGAGGGGCGCGCCAACCTGATTGGTGTGGAACAGGGGCTGCCGCGAGAGATTGTCCTTCAGGTTGGTTTGGACACAATCGAAGCCAACCCGGCGGACATCTATCCGGAACCCATAACCCTGGGACCCGCACGTATGGATATGCGGCTTCGGCTGGACCCGTTTGTGGCGACCCTGGGAGAGCTGTCTCTCAGCGACAAAGATGTCGCTGTGGTGATGTCCGGTGAGGCGCGCGCGGGTGAGGACGGATGGAGCGTGGCGCTTGATGGCAATGTGGATGAGATCGGCGATGTCCAGCTTCTGGAGCTTTGGCCCGAGACTCTGCTGGCTAATGCGCGCACATGGATCGCCGCGAATGTGCGTAAGGCAACTATTCAGAACGTTCAGCTTGCCCTGCGCTCCTTGCCCGAACACAAGCCGGATGTCTTTTTGGGGTTTGATTTCAAAGGTCTCGACACACAATATGTGAAGCGCGTGCCGATCATCAAAGACGCCGCGGGTCATGCGACACTCTATGGCAATCAATTTGTCCTGTCGGCGCAATCGGGATACATCTCTCCCGCTCAAGGCGGGCGCATCGATATCTCAGGCACAAGCTTTGAGATCCCCGATGTTGATATGAAACGCACCCCGGCGCAGGTGCATTTGCGCACCCAAAGTACCATCACCGGCGCGCTGTCGCTCTTGGATGAAGAGCCGTTTCGCTTCATGCAAAAGGCGGGCAGGCCGGTGACGCTTGCGGATGGACGTGTGGATTTGTCCGGGTTGCTCAAGTTTCGAATGGTGCCGCAACTGACAACAAAAGATGTGACTTTTGACGTCAGCGGGACGTTGCGAGATGTGCGCAGCGAGGTGCTTGTGCCGGACCGGGTGCTCAGCGCCAACGCGCTTGATCTCAATGTCACCCATGAGGTTCTGAAGATAGACGGTCCTGGCCTGATTGGTCAGGTGCCATTCGAGGCCAGCTTTGAGGCGCTTCTGGAGGAAGAGCACAACGGCAAAGCCCAGGTGCGCGGCACAGTGGAGCTGTCGGAACGGTTTACAGATGAGTTCCGCATCTCACTGCCCCCCGGCAGTGTATCTGGTGTGGGCCAAGCACAGGTCGAGCTTGATTTTGAAAAGAACACGCCTGGTGATTTTCGCCTGAGTTCCGATCTTGCAGGTATCGGGTTGAGCCTGCCTCAGATCAGTTGGGGGCTGTCACAGGGCGGGACAGGTCAGTTTTCGTTGGACGGGCGGCTTGGCGAACCGCCGGTGATTGATCAGATCATACTCAACGCGGCAGGGTTGGAGGCACGCGGGAATGTATCATTGCTGCCCTCTGGACAGCTCAACCGTGCGTCTTTTACCCGTGTGCGCGCCGGAAACTGGATCGACGCCCCGGTCGAGCTTGTTGGACGCGGCGGTAACGCGCTGCCTCTTGTGCGGGTTCTTGGCGGGGAGATTGATCTGCGGGAAACCTCCGTCAACGCGCAAGCTGGCGAAGGTGGTGCGGCGCGCAGACGCGGACAAACCGGACCAGTATCTTTGGTGTTGGACCGGTTGATTGTCTCGGACAGTATTTCACTGACAAGCTTTAGATCCGAGCTCAATATGAGCAATGGGCCAGACGGCAAATTCACCGCGCGCGTTAACGGGCAAGCGCCGCTTGAGGGTCGGGTGATCCCGCAAAATGGGCGCAGCGCATTTCGCATTCAATCCGAAAATGCCGCTGCGGTGTTTGCCTCTGCAGGGCTTATCAAACAGGCGCGCAATGGCGTGCTGGACCTGACCTTGATCCCGGGCAGGGCAAGCGGAACCTATGAAGGGCGCTTGCAGGTGACGGATGGCATGCGCGTCAAAGACGCCCCGGCAATGGCCGCTCTTTTGAACGCAGTCAGTGTTGTGGGCATCCTTGAACAGATGGCGGGCGAAGGGATCCATTTTCAGGAAATCGACGCGCGGTTCCAATTGTCGCCAGACCGGATCACGCTCTATTCCGGAAGCGCGGTTGGGGCGTCGATGGGGATATCAATGGACGGCTATTATTATCCGGAAAATGGTCGCATGGATATGCAGGGTGTGTTGTCACCTGTGTATCTGGTCAATGCCGTGGGCGGGCTTTTCACGCGTCGTGGAGAGGGCCTTATAGGATTTAACTACACCATCCGCGGCAGCGCGTCGAACCCACAGGTCGGTGTAAATCCGCTTTCGGTTTTCACCCCGGCCATGTTCCGCGATCTCTTTCGGCGCTCACCGCCGGCACGGCCCAACCTTGGGGCGTCTCAAACGACACCCGACGTGGCTCAATCGGATGGCACAGCGCCCGCACAGCCACAAGACAACAGCGCTCAACCCGCGAAACGACCTCAGGTCGAGGAAAACGGCGGGCGATGAAATTATCAGATTTCGACTTCGATCTGCCTGAAGAGCTGATCGCAACCCGTCCAGCGCGTCCGCGCTCGTCTGCTCGACTCTTGGTGGCTGAAGGAGACAATTTAACAGATGCGCATGTCTATGATCTTGGGAGATGGCTTCGGGCGGGGGACCGGCTTGTCCTCAACAACACCAAGGTTATTCCGGCGCGCCTTTTTGGAACACGTCGCCGCGATACGCCACATGGAGATGGTGTCGCGCGGATTGACGTGACCCTGCTTGAGCCTGATGGGCAGGGTCATTGGTCGGCCATGGTGCGGCCCTTGAAAAAGCTGCGTGAAGGCGATGAAATTCGCTTCAACGATGAATTTTCGGCCAAGGTCATGGGAAAGCCGGATGGGCAGGCCAAACTGGCCTTCAATCTGACTGGTGACGATTTCGACACCGCCTTGAATGCGGCGGGTGCCATGCCATTGCCACCCTACATTGCCAACAGACGTGCGGCGGATGCGCAGGACCGAGAAGATTATCAGACTGTGTTTGCCAAGACCGAAGGGGCCGTTGCGGCGCCGACCGCGAGTTTGCACTTTGACCACGCGCTGTTGACCGCACTCGCGGCGCAAGGCGTAACCTTCACCGAAGTGACATTGCATGTAGGAGCCGGAACATTTCTTCCGGTTAAAGTTGAGGATGTAACCACCCATAAGATGCATGCCGAGTGGGGGGAAGTGAGTGCGCAGGCCGCCGCCGAGATCACGGCCACCAAGGCCTCTGGTGGTCGGATCATTCCGGTCGGCACTACGGCCCTCCGGTTGATCGAAAGCGCTGGACAAGGCGGCGCGATCAAACCTTGGACAGGAGAGACGGACATTTTCATCTATCCTGGGTTCACCTTTCACATTGCCGACGCGCTGATGACCAATTTCCACCTGCCCAAAAGCACGTTGATGATGCTGGTTTCGGCACTTATGGGACAGGCGCGCATCAAGGCGGTTTATGACCATGCGGTGCGCGAAAAGTATCGCTTTTTCTCTTATGGTGATGCGTCCTTGTTGATTCCGTAACATTCGCCTGTCACGAGAGGCGCACCGACATGGGTGAGTCGCGTTTGAACCAGACAGGTGTCGGGGCAGGCGCGTAGAGCGCTCATAGGAATTTGGAGTGCGCAATGTTTTCAGTCTTGTCCAGCGCCTGGGCTTTGTTGCTCGGCATGATGCTCTTGCAGGTTGGCAATGGTATGCAGGGCACGCTTTTGGGTGTGCGTGGTGAGCTTGAAGGCTTTTCCACGTTGGAAATGTCGCTTGTGATGTCGGGCTATTTCGTGGGCTTTCTGTTTGGCTCGCGCAAGGCGCCTGACATGATCCGCCGCGTTGGCCATGTGCGTGTTTTTGCGGCGCTGGCCTCCATGATCTCCGCAGTCATGATCCTATATCCGGCTTTCACGAATGTATATGCCTGGGGGGCAGGGCGCATCCTGATCGGGTTCTGTTTTTCCGGCGTGTATGTGACCGCCGAAAGCTGGCTCAACAATGCCGCGACAAACGAGAACCGCGGCAAGGCGTTGTCTCTATACATGATCATGCAGATGGTGGGCATTGTCAGCGCACAGGCCCTGATGCTGAGTGCGGATCCGGCCGGGTTTTTGTTGTTCATTATTCCATCCGTTCTGATCTCTTTGTCCTTTGCACCTATTCTGCTTTCCGTCAGCCCGACGCCAGCGTTTGATTCAACCAAACCAATGTCTTTGCGGGAGATCCTGCGCATTTCCCCCTTGGGGTGTGTGGGCATGTTCCTTTTGGGTGGGATATTCTCGGCGCAGTTTGGTATGGCCTCGGTCTATGGCGCCGAGGCGGGGCTGAGCATCGGGCAAATCTCAACCTTCGTTGCCACATTCTATGTCGCGGCCTTGCTGATCCAGTATCCGCTGGGATGGCTCTCGGATCGTATGGACCGGCGCCTGCTTATCCTTGGTGTGTCCGCCGTATGTGGGTTTGGCGCGATCATTGGCATGCTGTTCGGGGGTGTCTTCGCGTTGTTGCTTGTCGCGGCCTTTCTGGTCGGAGGGACGTCTAATCCTCTCTACTCACTGCTGATTGCTTACACCAATGACTTTCTGGGTCATGATGACATGGCGGCTGCAGCCGGCGGGATGGTTTTCATCAATGGACTCGGTGCTGTGTTTGGGCCGATTATCACAGGGTGGATCATGGGGGTCATGGGCCCCAGCGGGTTCTTTCTCTTCATCGCGATGCTGTGTGCGTTGATGGTTGCCTATGCGGCCTACCGGATGACACAGCGCGCGGCCCCTGCGGTTGAGGACACCGATACCTATGCGGCTGTGGCGCCAGGTGCGTCGCCGATTGTCGTCGAAGTGGCCCAGGAATACGCGATCGAAACAGCTCAGGACGACGACGAAACCTAATGCGTTACGCAGCCAACCTGACTCCAAGGTGATCGCGAAGCGCAGCCGGGCACGCCACCGCTGCGCGCGTTTCGCTTGTCGCCAAATTGTCACGCAGTATTGCCACTGTAGTAAATTTTTACTGTGCAGAAGGGTTTAACTGTCGTTTACTCCGGGTATGTGCGGTGTGTCTTGGTGAGGAGGGTGAGATGAAAGCGCCTGAAGATGTATTGGGGTTTTGGCTCGACAAAGTCGGCCCCAAAGGCTGGTACGAACAATCCGATGAACTGGACGCTGAAGTTCGGGATCAGTTTCAGGGGGCTTGGGAAAATGCGCGCGAAGGCACCTATGGCCTTTGGCTCACCTATTCGAGCGGGACATTGGGCTACATCATCCTGATGGATCAGTTCCCGCGCAACATGTTCCGTGATCATGCGCTGTCTTTCTCCACCGACAAACACGCGCTGGCCGCAGCCAAGGCCGCCATTCATCGTGGCTGGGACAAGCGCATAGACGGACCCGCGCGGCAATTCTTTTACTTGCCACTCATGCATTCCGAGAACTTGTGTGACCAGGACCGCTGTGTGCGGTTGATCTGTGAGCGGATGAGTGACGATGATGGCACCAATTTATTGCACGCGCGGGCGCATCGCGAAGTGATCCGTCGATTTGGCAGGTTCCCGCATCGCAATGCGGCTCTGGGGCGCGCGTCCTCTGCAAAAGAAGAGCAGTTTTTAGAGGCCGGTGGCTATGGCGGCATCGTACGTGAGCTGCAAAAGGCCGACGCGGCCTGAAAATTCCTTTCCAAAAGTTGACCTAAATCAAATCTTTAAGGGTGGCATCCGTGGCAAGTTGTTGCGGGTGTGGAATGCTGCGTTGCGGCGTTCTGCAAAATAGTTTAATATCAAACTAATTTTTGAAGCGGAGATGAACATGGCGGCGAAATCCTTCGACATGATTGTGATCGGGGCGGGTCCCGGTGGGTATGTTGCGGCAATCCGTGGCGCGCAACTGGGGATGAATGTCGCCGTTGTAGAACGTGAGCATATGGGTGGCATCTGTCTCAACTGGGGATGTATTCCGACCAAGGCGATGCTGCGCTCGTCCGAGGTCTTTCACCTGATGCACCGCGCCAAAGAGTTTGGTCTTAAGGCCGACAAGATCGATTATGATCTTGATGCCGTGGTCAAAAGATCGCGCAGCGTTGCAGGGCAGCTTTCTGGCGGCATTGGCCACTTGATGAAGAAGAACAAGGTTACCACCGTGATGGGCGAGGCCACGCTGACCGGGAAAGGCAAGGTGTCGGTCAAAACCGAGAAGGGCACCGAAGAGCTCACGGCCAAGAACATTGTGCTGGCCACAGGTGCGCGGGCGCGGGAATTGCCTGGGCTTGAGGCCGATGGGGATTTGGTCTGGACCTACAAACATGCGCTTCTGCCGCCGCGCATGCCCAAGAAGCTTCTTGTGATCGGCTCCGGTGCCATCGGGATCGAATTTGCCAGTTTCTACAATACGCTTGGGGCCGACACGACCGTCGTTGAGGTTATGGACCGGGTTTTGCCCGTAGAAGACGCCGAGATTTCGGCCTTCGCCAAGAAAGCATTCACGAAGCAAGGCATGAAGATCATGGAGAAAGCCATGGTCAAGCAACTCGACCGCGCCAAAGGCAAGGTCACTGCGCATATCGAAGTCGGTGGCAAGGTCGAGAAGCATGACTTTGATACGGTGATTTCAGCCGTGGGCATTGTGGGGAATGTTGAAAACCTTGGGCTGGAGGCTTTGGGCGTAAAAATCGACCGCACGCATGTGGTTGTGGATGAATACTGTCGCACCGGCGTTGATGGACTCTATGCCATTGGGGACATCGCCGGGGCACCGTGGCTGGCTCACAAGGCCAGCCACGAGGGTGTCATGGTGGCCGAGCTGATTGCGGGGAAACACCCGCATCCCGTCCGCCCTGAAAGCATCGCGGGCTGCACCTACTGTCATCCGCAAGTGGCCAGTGTCGGTTATACCGAAGCCAAGGCCAAGGAACTGGGCTATGACATCAAGGTGGGTCGTTTTCCGTTTATCGGCAATGGCAAGGCAATTGCGCTGGGTGAGCCTGAGGGCATGATCAAGACGATCTTTGACACCAAGACGGGCGAGCTTTTGGGTGCGCATATGGTGGGCGCGGAAGTGACCGAGATGATCCAGGGCTATGTCGTGGGTCGGCAGCTTGAGACCACCGAAGAGGATCTGATGCACACGGTCTTCCCGCATCCGACGCTCAGCGAGATGATGCATGAAAGCGTGCTCGATGCCTATGGCCAGGTGATTCATATGTAAGGCGCAAGCCGCCAACGGTTTTTAGGTATTTTTGACAAGAAAGAAGCGTGTGGTGGGTTTTACCTGTGGCGCGCTTCTGTTTGAGTGGTCGCATGGCCAGTCTCAACCGCATTGTGCTTTATAAGACCTCCCGCGCGTGGTTTGCCGATCTTGATCTGGCGGCGATGGACGCCGCAGAGATTTCTGGCAAGCATGGGCGACGGTATGAGTTCAAGTCTTATGAGCGGTTTCGCTTTCCTGCATATGATGTTTGTGCAGGGCCATTTGTGGATGACGCAGGCGCGCCACGGCAGTTTGACCTCATCCTTGCCAATCAGGTATGGGAGCATCTCGACCGGCCCTATGCGGCTACTCAAAACATCCTCAAAATGCTGCGCCCAGGCGGGTATTTCTGGGTCGCGGTGCCGTTTTTCATTCCTTATCACGGCGATCCGGTGGATTGCTCACGCTGGACGGCGCGGGGGCTGAAAAACCTGTTGATTGAGGCGGGGTTTGATGAGGATAAAATCCGCGCTGAGCAATGGGGCAATCGGCTGGCCGGTTTGCGCAACCTCGGGGAAGAATGGCCGCCGGTCTATAACCCGGAGCGCGATGACCTGACCAATGATCCCGATTTCCCGATCTGCTCTTGGGCGCTGGCACAGAAATAACTGTGGATAAGTCAGGGATGCTGACAGGTTCTGACGCACGTTCCACTTATGTTCTCATTTTTAACTTGGAAGACCGGACTGCGTAAACTATGTGTTGAGCATCGTGAACCGGGGGGCCCATGGCCGAGCTGAAAAACATCGAGGTGCGCGGCGCGCGCGAGCATAACCTCAAGAACATCGACGTGGATATTCCCCGCAATGAGCTTGTTGTGATCACTGGACTCTCTGGGTCGGGCAAGTCGTCTTTGGCGTTTGACACGATCTATGCCGAAGGGCAGCGGCGTTATGTCGAGAGCCTCAGCGCCTATGCGCGGCAATTCCTTGATATGATGGAAAAGCCCGATGTGGATCACATCAGCGGGCTGTCTCCTGCAATTTCGATTGAGCAGAAGACGACGTCGAAAAATCCCCGCTCAACTGTGGGCACGGTGACAGAAATTTACGACTACATGCGCCTGCTGTTTGCGCGGGTCGGCACGCCCTATAGCCCGGCCACTGGCAAACCGATTGAGGCGCAGCAAGTGCAGGACATGGTCGACCGGATCATGAGCATGGAGGAGGGCACGCGCGCCTATCTACTGGCCCCCATCGTGCGCGACCGGAAGGGCGAATACCGTAAGGAATTCCTGGAATTGCGCAAACAGGGGTTCCAGCGGGTCAAGGTTGATGGTGCGTTTCATGACCTTGATGACGCGCCGACGCTCGACAAAAAATTCCGCCATGACATTGATGTGGTGGTGGACCGGATCGTGGTCAAAGACGGGTTGGAGACGCGTCTGGCCGATAGTCTACGCACCGCATTGGATTTGGCCGACGGGATCGCTGTGTTGGAAACGGCCCCCAAGGAGGAAGAGCCAGAGCGCATCACGTTCAGCGAGAATTTCGCCTGTCCGGTCAGCGGGTTCACCATTCCGGAAATTGAGCCGCGGCTGTTTTCGTTCAACGCGCCTTTTGGGGCCTGTCCAGATTGTGACGGTTTGGGGATGGAGCTTTTCTTTGACGAGCGGCTGGTGGTGCCGGATGAGGCGTTGCGTATTGATGACGGCGCATTGGCCCCGTGGCGCAAAGGCAAGTCACCTTATTTCCTGCAAACGATTGAGGCGATTGCCAAGCATTACGAGTTTGACCAGAAATCTGCGTGGAAGGATCTGCCTGCGCATGTGAAGCAAGTGTTTTTGTATGGCTCAGGCGAAGATGAAATTCAGTTCCGTTATGACGAGGCGGGGCGTGTTTATCAGGTGAGCCGTGTCTTTGAAGGCGTCATCCCAAATATGGAACGCCGCTATCGCGAGACCGATAGCAATTGGATCCGCGAAGAGTTTGAACGCTATCAGAACAACCGTCCTTGTGGGAAATGTGAGGGGTATAGGCTTCGGGATGAGGCGCTGGCGGTGAAAATCGCGGGCCTGCATGTGGGGCAGGTGGTGCAAATGTCGATTCGCGAGGCGTTTGAATGGTGCGAGAATGTGCCGGAGCATCTGACCGCGCAGAAAAACGAGATTGCGCGCGCGATTTTGAAGGAAATTCGTGAGCGCTTGGGTTTTCTGAACAATGTAGGACTCGAGTATCTCACGCTCAGCCGTTCGGCAGGCACTCTTTCAGGGGGGAAAGCCAGCGCATCCGACTGGCCAGTCAGATAGGCTCTGGCCTGACAGGGGTGCTCTACGTGCTTGATGAGCCTTCTATCGGCCTGCACCAGCGCGACAATGGGCGGTTGCTGACCACGCTGCAGAATCTGAGGGATCAGGGAAACACCGTGATCGTCGTGGAACATGACGAGGAAGCCATCCGCACCGCGGATTACGTCTTTGACATTGGTCCTGGCGCCGGTTTGCATGGGGGTGATGTCGTCAGCCACGGCAAACCGGACAAGGTGGCGGGTGACAAGAACTCGATCACCGGTCAATACCTTTCAGGCGTGCGTGAAATCGCGGTGCCAACAGAGCGGCGCACAGGTAATGGCAAGTCTGTCAAGGTTATCAATGCGACAGGCAACAATCTTAAAGCGATTGATGCCGAGTTTCCTTTGGGAAAATTCGTTTGTGTGACGGGGGTGTCCGGTGGAGGAAAATCCACACTGACAATCGAGACTCTCTTTAAAACCGCCTCGATGAAGTTGAATGGCGCACGTCAGACGCCTGCGCCTTGCGAAACGATCAAGGGGCTGGAGCATCTGGACAAGGTCATCGACATTGACCAGCGACCTATTGGGCGTACACCGAGGTCCAACCCGGCCACCTATACCGGGGCCTTCACACCCATCCGCGATTGGTTTGCCGGGCTGCCCGAAGCCAAGGCGCGCGGGTACAAGCCCGGTCGGTTCAGCTTTAACGTCAAGGGCGGGCGTTGCGAAGCCTGCCAAGGTGACGGGGTCATCAAGATCGAGATGCACTTTCTGCCGGATGTCTACGTGACCTGTGAAACCTGTCAGGGAAAGCGGTACAACCGAGAGACGCTGGAAATCCTGTTCAAGGGCAAAAGCATCGCGGACGTTTTGGACATGACCGTTGAGGATGCGCAAGAGTTCTTCAAGGCGGTGCCATCCATTCGTGAGAAGATGGATGCGCTCATGCGAGTGGGCCTTGGGTACATCAAGGTGGGCCAACAGGCGACCACGCTCTCAGGGGGTGAGGCGCAGCGCGTGAAACTGTCCAAGGAGCTTTCAAAACGCTCTACGGGTCGTACTCTTTACATTCTCGATGAACCCACGACGGGACTACACTTTGAGGATGTGCGTAAACTCTTGGAAGTGCTGCATGAATTGGTTACCTCGGGCAACACGGTGATCGTGATTGAGCATAATCTCGATGTGGTGAAAACCGCCGACTGGATCATCGATATCGGTCCCGAGGGTGGAGATGGAGGTGGTGAGATTGTTGCCGTGGGCACGCCAGAGGATGTGGCCGAAGTCGAGCGCAGCCACACTGGGCACTATCTGAAGGACATGCTGACTGCGCGCAAAGTGGCGGCGGAGTGATCAGTCTAGCACGCGTGCAATCGCGCCGATGAGGTCCAGAACCTCGCGCGTATCACGGTCGACGCGGTAGACGTAGTCGCCGACCCTGTAATAGGTTTCATCCGGATCAAGACCATGTCGGCCCGGATTGCGCAGGATGATGTAGTCACCGTTAATTCGGTCGCCGGCACCATATAGTTTCTTGGCCTGTCCAGGGGGCAGACAGCCGTTGTTTTTCTTCGCAAGGCCCGGCGGGCAGTGTTTTTGCGACGCAAGCCCGGCGTCGGGCGACAGGCTGAGCGCGAAGGCGAAAAGAAAAAGCGTGAAACGCATGGGTCATCTCCAGTAATCGACGCCTCTATAACGCGGGTGCGCCGGAAAGTTTCGATGGTTTTTTGCGGCGGGCGAAACCCCGCGCATGGCCTAGCCTCGATGGCCGCGCCGTTCAAACCTTGGCAGCATCGCCGAGAAGTCGCGGCCGCGTCCATCTTCCTCCTCGACAAACTTTGTGTAAAGCGCGAGTGCCAGTTGGCCGATGGGTGTATCGGCGTCTGCCGACTTCGCAGCCTCAATGGCAAGCCCGAGGTCCTTGACCATCAGTTCTGATGCAAATCCTGGTTTATAGTCATTGTCAGCCGGAGAAGAGGGGCCGATGCCGGGGGCAGGGCAGTAGGCATTGAGCGACCAGCTATAGCCTGACGAGGTGCTGACCACGTCAAACATCTTCTGACGGTCAAGGCCAAGCTTGTCGGCCAGCGCGAAGGCCTCGCAGGTGACAATCATCGTCGCGCCAAGGATCATGTTGTTGCAGATCTTCGCCGCCTGCCCATTGCCCGAGGGGCCGCAATGTACGGCCTTTTGACCCATCACCTCAAAGAGCGGCTGGGCGGTGGCAAAGGCCTGGTCGGTGCCGCCCACCATGAATGTCAATGTGCCCGCCTGAGCGCCGCCGATGCCGCCCGAGACCGGCGCGTCCAGCGCGCCGAGGCCCGCCGCCTCTGCCTGATCTGCCACAGCACGGGCGCTGTTCACATCCACGGTGGAGCAATCCAGAAGCACCGCACCAGTTTTCATGGCCGGGATCACCTGATCGGCCACGGCGCGCAGGATCGCGCCATTGGGCAGCATGGTGATGACCACATCCGCTTCAGTTGCCGTCGCTTCGGCGGTGCTTGCTGTCTCGACGCCTTCGGCTTTGGTGCCTGCGGTGTCGAAACCGATCACGGTATGACCCGCCTTGGCCAGGTTGGCCGCCATGGGCGCGCCCATATTGCCCAAGCCGATAAATCCGATGTTCATGCCGGGTCTCCTTCGTTAAATCTCAGTGCGTCTTTGCCCAGAGGCATCAACATCTGTGTCGCGGCCAGCGAGGGCGGAGTGTCAAGGTCATGCTGCCAGTTGGGGGTGCGGTCCTTGTCAATCACGGCGGCACGGATGCCTTCAAGGAAATCTCCATGCTCCATCGCGCGAAAAGTAAAGCGGTATTCCAGCTCCAAAGCTTTGCGGATATCGGCGGTTGGCCCACGCAGGCGATGGATGATCTCAATCGCACAGGCCATGGAAAGAGGTGAATTGCGGCCAAGCGCCTTGAGCGCGCTTGCCGTGAATTCGGTGTCTTCGGAATTGAGCGCGTTCAGAAGGGCGCGCAAGTCTTCTCCGCCGAACGCGGCATCGATCTGTGGTTGAAGTGCCGCTAGCTTGCCTTCGGGTGGTGTGCCACTGGCCTCAGCGATCAGGCACATATCGCCGGTCTCTTCCAGTCGGGCAATCAGGTCGGGCCAGGACTCCTGCGGTACATAAGTATCAGCAAACCCTGCCAGAATTGCGTCTGCCGGTCCCATGCGTGTGCCTGTCGTGCCCAGGTACTCGCCCAGTCGCCCCGGCGCGTGGGCCAGAATAAGCGAGCCGCCCACATCCGGCACCAGCCCGATGCCGCATTCGGGCATGGCAATCTGGCTGCTCTCACACACGATCCGGTGCGAGCCGTGGCAGGAAATGCCCACACCGCCGCCCATTACAAAGCCTTGCATGAAGGCCACGTAGGGTTTGGGGTATTCCGCGATCTTGGCGTTCAGCCGGTACTCATCGCGCCAGAAGGTCTGACCAAATGCGAAATCGCCTGCGCGGCCCGTATCGTAAAGCTCCTGAATATCGCCCCCTGCGCAAAACGCCTTGTCGCCCTCCGCGTCGATGATCACGAGATCAACGGCATCATTGTCGCGCCAATCATCAATCGCGTCTTCAATCGCCAAACACATGTCGTAGGACATGGCATTCAGCGCCTTGGGTCGCGTGAGCGTGACCCTGCCCGCGCGCCCGGTGATGCGGATGTGGATGTCACTCATAGAGCGCTTATGCCTCAGCCAGCATATGCCGCGCAACGATCAGGCGCATGATTTCGTTGGTGCCTTCGAGAATTTCGTGCACCCGCAGATCACGCACGAGTTTTTCGATGCCATAGTCAGCGAGATACCCGTAACCGCCATGTAGCTGAAGGCACTGGTTGACGATGTGGCTTCCGGCCTCAGTGACAAATTTCTTGGCCATGGCGCAGTGCTTGGCTGCGTCATGGGCGCCGGTATCGAGCTTCCACGCGGCCTGACGCAGGAACACGCGCGCGGCCTGCAGTTCAATCTCAAGATCGGCGAGGCGGAATTGCAGCGCCTGGAACTGGTCGATGGATTTGCCGAACGCTTTGCGCTCTTTCATGTAGACCTTGGTCATGTCGAGCGCCTGCTGCGCCGCCCCCAGGCTACAGGCCGCGATGTTGAGCCGCCCGCCATCCAGCCCTGCCATGGCATAGCTGAACCCTTTGCCTTCCTCGCCGACAAGGTTTCCAGCCGGGATTGCGCAGTCATCGAACTGAACCTGCGCCGTGGGCTGACTGCGCCACCCCATCTTGTCCTCCAGAGCACCAAAACTTAGTCCCGGCGCCCCGTCTTCCACGTAGACGGTCGAGATCCCCTTGGGGCCATCCTCGCCCGTGCGCACCATGCAGACATAGGCATCCGAATACCCGCCGCCGGAGATGAACGCCTTGGTGCCGTTGAGCGTATAGCCTTCGTTGGTTCGAGCGGCACGGGTCTTGAGCGCAGCGGCGTCTGAACCAGACCCCGGTTCGGTCAAGCAATAGGAGAGCACAGTTTTCATCGGGATCACGTCGGGCAGGACGCGCGCCTTGAAATCATCCGAGCCAAAGCTGTCGATCATCCGCGCGCACATATTGTGAATGGACAGAAACGCGGCAACCGAAGGGCAGGCCATGCTGAGCGCTTCAAAGACCAGCGTTGCATCCAGCCGCGTGAGGCCCGAGCCACCGCTTTCTTCGCTCACGTAAAGCCCGCCAAAGCCCAGCTCGCCCACCTGCGGCCAAAGTTCCTTGGGGATGGTGCCTTGTGCCTCCCAGTCGCGCGCATGTGGGGCGATGTTGTCCTGGCCAAACGCAAAAGCCATGTCGAAGATGGCCGACTGTTCTTCACTCAGAGCGAAATCCAAAGCGGTCCCTCCCGTCCCAGCGACCTTGGTTGGTAATAATTGAACATGTGTTTAATTATCAAGTGTTGCAGGAGTATTGCAAGGGGTAGGGCACGTCCGCCTCAAATGCACTGAAACATTTGAAACTCAAAACCCCTTGGTCTGACATTCAACTGAAAGCTGTGGTGTCTAGCCCGGTCTTTATCACTGACCTTGTCAAGATTGGAGACACTCATGAGACTTCTCGCCATGGCCTACAGCCTGATTTGCTATTTCTTCGCGGTAACAGTGCTTGTCGCGCTGATCCTATTCATCGAAGGCTTGTTTTTGCCTGTGACGATTAATCAACCCTCGCCACTCTCTCCGCAGTTGCCCCTCGTTCCAGCAGTGGTTGCCAATGTTATTTTGGTTGCGCTTTGGGGGCTGCAGCACAGCGTGATGGCCGACGCCAGGTTCAAAGCCTGGTGGACACAATTTGTGCACCCCGCCGTTGAACGCAGCACATTTCTCCTTGTAACAACTGTGTCCACCGCCGGCCTGATGGCTCTGTGGTCGCCCATTCCGATCACGATTTGGGATACGTCCGGGACACCGCTCGCTCTTGTGTTGTGCGCGGGATATTTCTTCGGCTGGGCGGTGCTTCTCTTCGCGACGTTCCTGATCAACCACTTCCATCTCTTCGGTCTGGAGCAGGCGTACCGTTTTCTAAGTGAGTCCCAGTCGAAAAAAGCCACTTTTGTGACCCCGTTTCTTTACCGGATTGTACGGCATCCCATGATGACGGGGATCCTCATTTCGCTTTGGTGCGTGCCGCATATGACGGTCGGTCGACTGGTGTTCAATCTTGCCATGACGGCCTACATTCTTGTCGGCACGCGGCATGAGGAAGACACGCTTGTGGCAGAACTTGGCGAAGAGTACGAAGCTTACCGGCGCTCAACACCAATGCTTTTGCCGCGGTTCAAGGCTCGCAAACCAAAAGGCCCTGTGGCGGTGGGCTGATCATCTGTGCATCAGACTAAAGCGTTTCGCCTTTAACCTCAGACATCAGCAAAAGGCGAAACGCTTTAGACAACTGAAAAAGGCGCGAGCATTGGTGCTCGCGCCTGCTGAATACTTGACCTGTCTGCCATCGACTACAGCAACAGAACCTTGGTGCCGATTTTCGTCTTGGCGAATACTTCGGCGATGTGCTCATTGTAGAGACCGATGCAGCCAGACGAGGACCGCCGCCCGATCTTGCGAGTGTCATGCGTGCCGTGGATGAGATACGCAGGCCAGCTGAGATACATCGCATGCGTGCCAAGCGGGTTGCCGGGGCCCGCTTCCATAAAGGCCGGCAGGCTGGGGTCGCGTTGGCGCATGTTGGCGGTGGGCGTCCAGGTTGGGCCAACCTTCTTGCGGACAACTTCGGTGTACCCACGGCGGGTCAATTCGTCAGTCATCGGCACAGAGGACGGGTACAGTTTGTAAGTGCCATCGGCGGACCAGTGATGCAGCGCACGGCTATCGATGTCGCAAACGATGCGTCCGACGCCCAGATCATCGAAGTAGTTCGACCAATCGCGCGTCTGGAACGAAGACGCATTGCGGCGTACTGCCGATTGTGTGCTCAGCGTCTCTGCACGCAAAATGGCTGGCGTGGCCAAAGTGGTCGCCGCCCCCATCATAAGCGCGCGGCGCGTCATCTTGAATTTCGACATGGCGATCTGCTCCTTCGCAGTGACGATGTTCATCGCGCAAAATGACATCTGACGCGGCAAAAAACGAGAGGCAGACATGTCGCAGCCGTTGCTTCTCACGCGAGTGTGATCGTAAATTGGCTATAAATCGGCGTGAAACTCTTCAATCAGATGCGTCACAACCGCCTGCAGGGCCGCATCATGATTTGCGCCCGACGTGCGCGCAGCCTCATATGCGGCCCTTTGCCGGGTCGATGACGTACCCGTGCGCATGACATCCCGCGCGGTTTCGATCTCTGCCATGGACTCAAAGAACAGCGCGTCTTCTTCGAGCAATTCAACCAGTTCTTCGATAAGATCAGAGGTCGATACGATCTCTTGACGCCCAAAATCAATCAGCCCTTCACGCACACCATACCGCTGGGCCCGCCAGCGGTTTTCATCGACCAAAAACCGGTCATAAAGCCGCCAGCGCTGGTTCTTGGTGGCCAATCGCCAGAGCATGCGGGTCAGAGCCTGCGTCAGTGCGGCCAGCATCAAGGTGTGCTCCAATCGTGGCTGCACGTCACAAATACGCGACTCCAGCGTTGGAAAACGCGAGGACGGGCGCAAATCCCACCAGATCTTTGAGCTGTCTTCAATCACACCCAGATCGACAAGGATTTGCACCGCGCGCTCAAACTCTCCGAAACTGTCCATATGCGGCGGCAAACCGGTGCGGGGCAGGTTGTCAAACACGGTCAACCGATAGCTATCAAGCCCGGTGTCGCGGCCCTGCCAATAAGGCGAGGAACAGCTCAGCGCCAGCAAATGCGGCAGGAAGTAACTAAGCTGGTTCATCAGGTCGATCCGCCTGTCTGGCGCGCCCACGCCCACATGCACATGCATTCCGCAGATGAGCATGCGCTGCACAACACCGGCCAGATCGCTGGAAAGGTCGTTGTAGCGGTCCTTGTCGGTGTGATGCTGATCGCGCCAATCTGAGAACGGGTGACAAGACGCGGCGATCGGCGCCAGGTTGTGCTCGGCGGCATGTCTGGAGACGCAAGAGCGCAATCGTTTAAGGTCCTCGCGCGCCTCGGCCACATTTGCACAGACTTTTGTGCCAATCTCGATCTGGCACTTGAGAAACTCAGGTGCAACTTGCCCTTCAAGCTCGACCGCGCAAGCCTTCATCAAATCTGCTGGTGCTTCTGACAAAGCCAAAGAGTCACGGTCGACCAGAAGGTATTCTTCTTCGACCCCGATGGTGAATTCCGGTGTGTCCATGGATCCCAGGCGCTCCAATGCAGGTTTGACACACGCAGAAAAGCAAGGAACAGACGTTGTGCCAAGGGGAATAGGGTGCGTCTGATGGATGCAGTATTTTTATATTTTGCTGTGATAGCCGTAGCCCACATGCTGTCAAACCGCTAAGGAGAGTGCAACACGACCGATGCATGTGGTCAGGCGTCATGACCCAAACCTTCTGCCAGATCGGCGAAAAAAGTAAGGACCCATGGCACACAACCAGACCACACATCGCTCGGCCACTCGGCCCATCAACACCTTTGCCGTCAGAATGTTCAAACGTTTTGCATTGTTGGTGATCGGGCCTGTCTATTTTATTTTCATTGCGTTTGTGCCGCTTTTGTGTGGGCGACGGCAGGGGTTTCGAGGGTGGTATTGGCGCTTTGTGAAACGCGCATGCAAGAGGCTTCTCTGGCTTCTAAGCATTAGGACCGTGGTATCTGAGGCAGACAAGATGACGCTGGCGGCCGACGCAAACAGTGTGATCGTCATAAACCACCGCAGCCATTTGGATGGGTTCATCTTGATGGACACAGTGCCAGATGAGAAATGGTTCACCTTTGCAGCGAAGAAAGAGCTTTGCGATGCACCCTTGCTTCGCACTGGTTTCGCAGGTGCAGGTCTGATTGAAATTGATCGCAAGAGTGGCAAAGTGGCGTTGGACACCCTTAGCGATGCGGTGCGTGCCATGTCTCCCAGGCGCTCTGTGGTGCTCTTCCCTGAAGGCACACGTACAACAACGCACACTTTGGGACCATTCAAAGCAGGTGCGGTTCTAACGGCGAGGCAGACGGGACGCACCATTCGACCGATCGTCATCCACAACTCGGACCTTTTGCTACCGCGTGGAAGGTTCAACCCTCGGAGCGGAACAGTCGAGGTCCAAGTTTTGGCGCCTTTTTCCTGTGATTTAACAGCGTCGGTCGACGAAGATGTTGAACGACTCAGATCCGCCATGATGGCGGCTTTCGACCTCGGTCGCCTTGAGTAGCGCAAGCACCCTCGTACGATGTCTTGGTGTTACTTGGCCATTGGGTCTTCCGGCCTGGCGGCGGAAAACCCTTTAAAGCAAGCGCTACTTTTTAGACCTTTGGTCCCTCAATCCATCGCTTTGAAGTTGAACTCACCGCCTTCTTTGATGCCCGAAGGCCAGCGCGAGGTGATGGTTTTCGTACGTGTGTAAAAGCGGAACGCATCAGGCCCATGTTGGTTGAGATCGCCAAAGGCCGACTTCTTCCACCCACCGAACGTATGATAGGCCAGCGGTACTGGGATAGGGACGTTAATACCCACCATGCCGATATTGATCCGGTTGGCGAAGTCGCGGGCCGCGTCACCATCTCGCGTGAAAATCGCGGTGCCGTTGCCGTATTCGTGGTCCATGGCCAGACCGATGGCCTCTTCATAGCTGCCCGCGCGCACAGTCGAAAGGACAGGACCAAAAATCTCTTTTTTATAGATATCCATGTCTGGCGTGACGCGGTCAAAGAGATGCGGGCCGACAAAGAACCCGTCTTCATAGCCTTGCAATGAGAAGTCGCGGCCATCGACCACCAGTTCAGCGCCTTGTTGAATGCCGGATTCGATAAGGCCCAGAATGTTCTGTTTCGCCGCTGCCGTAACCACAGGGCCATAGTCCACGTCGTCGCCCGCCGTGTAGGGGCCGACTTTCAGTTTCTCAATTCGAGGCACGAGTTTTTCAATCAACTTATCTGCAGCCTCATCGCCGACAGGCACGGCCACTGAAATCGCCATGCAGCGTTCGCCCGCCGCACCATATCCTGCACCGATCAGCGCGTCGGCGGCCTGATCCATATCAGCGTCTGGCATGACAATCATATGGTTCTTGGCGCCGCCAAAACACTGCACACGCTTGCCGTTGGAACAGCCGCGACCGTAAATGTACTCGGCAATGGGCGTTGAGCCGACAAAGCCGATGGATTGCACGGTCTCATTGTCCAGCATCGCATCCACTGCTTCTTTGTCACCATTCACGACCTGCAAAAGGCCCTTGGGCAGCCCGGCTTCTTCCATCAATTCAGCCAGCATGATCGGCACAGACGGATCGCGCTCGGACGGCTTGAGGATAAACGCGTTGCCGCAGGCCAGCGCCGGGGCGAACATCCACATCGGGATCATGGCGGGGAAGTTGAACGGAGTGATGCCACCCGTCACACCCAAAGGCTGACGCATGGAATACATGTCAATGCCGGGACCGGCGCTATCGGTAAACTCGCCCTTCAGCATCTGTGGCGCGCCGATGCAGTATTCCACCACTTCCAGCCCGCGCTGCACATCGCCCTTGGCATCGGGGAAGGTCTTGCCATGCTCCGAGCTCAGCGCCTCGGCCAGTTTGTCCATATCGCGATTGAGCAGATCCACGAATTTCATCATCACCCGCGCGCGGCGCTGCGGGTTGGTGGCGCCCCAGGCCGGCTGTGCGGCGGCGGCAATTTCGACCGCTTGGTCGAACTCTTCCTTGCTGGCCAGCGGACAGCGTGATTGCACCTCGCCGGTGGCGGGGTTGAAGACGTCAGAAAAGCGGCCCGACGTGCCGGACACGCGTTCGCCGTTGATGTAATGCGTCAGGTCTTTCATGGCACTCCTCCAAGATTTTGTGCGGAGACTAGTGTTGCATTTTTTGTGGTAAAAGAGGCAATGTCTCAAAAAGGTTTTGCATTTTTGCAAAGCGCTGCGGATTTAAACGGAGCTGACAATGGATGCCAAATGGGATGATTTGCGCGTGTTTCTCGCTGTTGCAAGGTCTGAGAGCCTGTCAGGGGCAGGGCGCGCGCTCAAACTTGATCCGGCCACGGTGGGGCGGCGCATTGGCAGGCTAGAGCATGTTTACAGCACGCCGCTTTTTGCCAAGTCTCCAACCGGATACTCCCTCACAGACGCAGGCCAGCGGCTTATGGCCCATGCCAGCCGCGCCGAGCTTGCCATGCAGGACGCCTCAGAAGAACTGGCTGGCCAAGCCGGGGGATTGTCGGGCCAAATACGCATTGGCGCACCTGACGGTGTGGCGAATTTCCTCTTGCCGCAGGTCTGTGCATCCATCGCTGCCGAGAACCCCGAGCTGGAGGTTCAGATTGTCGCACAACCGCGCGTCTTTAGTCTGACCCGCCGCGAGGCGGACATGGTTGTAGCCGTCAGCCCGCCCACGGCCGGACGGCTCAGCGTGCAGAAAATCAGCGATTACAGCCTGCATCTGGCGGCCTCTGGAGCCTATTTGCGTCAAGCGCCAACCATCACTGCGTTAAGTGATCTCAAGGCGCATCGCATGGTGGGGTATATCCCGGACATGATCTTCGACAAGGAATTGGACTACCTGCATGAAACCGGTATCGAACGTGTCGCGCTGGCCTCAAACTCTGTGTCGGTGCAAATGAACTGGATCAAGCAAGGCGGCGGTATTGGCATCGTGCATGACTTTGCACGCGCCTGGTTTGATGACGTTATCACGGTCCTTCCAGAGGTATTTTCCCTGACTCGCAGCTTCTATCTTGTGCGGCACGAAGATGATCGCAGGCTTGAGCGGATGAACCGGTTTGCCGAGGCGCTCGGCACCGGCATTCGGCAAGAGGTGGCGCGTCTTGAGGCTAAAACTTGACAGAATTCTGCGTCTAAGAGACGCTGAACACAGAAATTTTCAGGAAGAGGGACCTAAAATGATCGTCCAACAGATTTTGCAGTCCAAAGGCAATGATGCTGTGATCACCATCACGCCGCGGACAAACGTCGCTGACGCGGCTGCGCTTTTGTCCGAACACCGCATCGGTGGTCTGGTGGTTTCAGGCGACGGCAAATCCGCGGATGGCATCCTGTCGGAACGAGACATCGTGCGCGCGCTTGCCTCAAAGGGCGGTGGGTGTCTGAATGATCAGGTCTCCGAATTGATGACGCCTGATCCGGTTTGCTGTTCGCGTCAGGACAGCGCCGATCACGTGCTTGGCCGCATGACCGAGGGGCGATTTCGCCATATGCCGGTGGTGGAAGACGGCGCATTGGTCGGCATCGTGACAATCGGCGACGTGGTCAAGGCCCGGTTGCAAGAGCTTTCCATGGAGAAAGAGGCGCTGGAAAGCATGGTGATGGGGCACTGACGCGCAAATGGCGCACGGTCTCTGATTTCACTGTTCCACAAATACTCAATTCGACGCCCGACGCTTGCAATCACCCCGGTCCTGGTGTTGCTTGCTCCGACAATTGATGAAAGAGGCCTCTGTCATGCGCATTGGTTTGTACCCTGGCACATTTGACCCAATCACGTTGGGCCATACCGATATCATCGCACGCGCGGCAACGCTTGTGGACCGGCTTGTCATCGGTGTGGCGATCAATCGTGACAAGGGGCCGCTCTTTTCCCTCGAAGAGCGCGTCGCCATGGTCGAAGCCGAATGCGCAGGGATCTGCAAGGACACTGGCGTTGAGATCGTTGCCCATCCTTTTGAAAACCTGCTCATAGATTGTGCCCGGGATGTTGGGGCCAGCGTCATCATTCGCGGTCTGCGCGCGGTAGCGGATTTCGAGTATGAATTCCAGATGGTCGGTATGAACCGGGCGATGGACAACCGCATTGAAACGGTCTTCCTGATGGCCGATGCGCGCCGGCAGGCGATTGCCAGCAAGCTGGTGAAGGAAATCGCCCGGCTGGGGGGATGTGTCCAAATTTGTGCCGCCTGAAGTCAATACAGCTTTGACCGCAAAGTACGACGCCAAGCGGTAAGGCTGTTTAGAACTTCTGCGTCAGCCCAAGCTTGAGCGTTGTCACCCCACCGACATCTACAGATATCGGTCCGCTGAGCGTGTTGCTAGCCCCATCAAAGTGCATATAGGCGGCTTCGGCGCGCAGGTTCCATCCTTCCTGAAAGGGTGCTTCATATCCAATGCCAAGCTGCCAGCCGGGCGTGATGCCGGCGCTGTGACCACTGCCGGTCAGCATTTGCGTCACACTGGCCGCGCCATATCCCAAAGCGCCATAGATCAAACCCCGCCCCGTATCGCGACCTAGCCGGGCTTTGACAAAGCCATAGCTGTCGAGGTCCGTGCGACAGCCCACACAGTTGGTTTGTGTCGCCCCTTCGATCTCACTGACTGCAAGTTCAAGCTCTACGCCGTAAACGGTTTTGTCGCGCTGCCAGTTGCGCCCGCCATAAAGCCCGGCAACCATACCACCCGTGCTGAAATCCCCAGTGCTGACAGCCCCTTGGGTCCAGCGCGAGGTGCTCGCACCGTATCCCACAAAACCGCCGGCATACCAGCCGTTCATGGTGTCTTGCGCATGGGTTGGCAGAGGGGAAAGGGTCAACAGGCCCATAACCAGGGCGGCACTCAGAAACTTCAACATTGCACACTCGCTAAATTTAATTCGAATGAGTGCGAATTAGCACAGGTGCGTGGCATCCGGGCGCAAAACCTTAACTTTTGGTTAACGCATGGACAAAGGCCATGAGGTCAGACGCGCCTGACTATGATGGCAACCACAGCCAGCGTATAATTGGAAAGGTCCTGCCGGCGCGCTACAGGCCGGCCGGACTCATATCATTCGGGTCGTTTAAAACGATCTGACGGAATAACGGCGATGACGGTCAATTCGACCAGAAGTTCCGGGGCCCAAAGTCCTGCAACCTGTATTCCTGTCGCGACTGGTCCAAACTCTTGGTGCAATCTCGCCGCGCGTGCCCGTGTGATGCCATCTTTATCTTCTTCACGGGTAAAATACGTCGTGAGCGAGACGATATCCTGCATGCCACCACCCATTGCGGCAAGAATGTTCTCTATGTGATCCAGCGCCGCATGGGTCTGCGCCTCTGCATCGTCCCCACCGATCAGCGCGCCCTTGGCATCCCATGCCACCTGTCCGGTCAAATGTACGCGTTGCCCTTCTGGTTCAACCACGGCATGGTTCATCGGAAATCCATCGCGCGGCCATGTGCCAGGCGGGTTGGCAAGAAGTCGGACAGTCATGATAAATCTCCCATCACTGCGGCCACATCCAGCATCCGATTGGAAAAGCCCCACTCATTGTCATACCAGCACAACACGCGCCCCATCGTGCCGTCCAGCACGCGGGTCTCATGTGTGTCAAACACGCAGGACAACGGGTTGTGGTTAAAGTCGCGTGAGACGAGTGGCTTGTCTGAGACGCCCAGAACGGCACCCATGGGTCCATTGTTGGCGGCGACCACCGCGGCCTCAATAGCGTCCGGCGTCAGGTTGGTCTCACTCTCAAAGGTGAAGTCGATGGCCGAGACATTCGGTGTGGGCACACGAATGGCGGTGCCGTCGAGTTTGCCCACGAGTTTCGGCAAAACCAGTCCCACCGCGCGCGCGGCCCCGGTGGTGGTTGGGATGATGTTTTCGGCGGCAGCCCGCGCCCGGCGGGCATCTTTGTGACCGCTGTCCAGCAATCGTTGAGACGCGGTATAGGAATGGATCGTGGTGACAAAACCGCGCTTGAGGCCAAAGGCATCATCCAGAACCTTGGCAATCGGTGACAGGCAATTGGTGGTGCAGGACGCGTTTGACACGATGGTGTCTGATGCGGTGATCTCACTTTCGTTGACGCCATAGACGACGGTACGCTCGACACCCTTGCCGGGAGCAGAGATCAGGACGCGTTTCGCCCCGGCCTCAAGATGTTTCGACGCTCCAGGCACATCACGAAAGACGCCGGTGCATTCCAACACGATGTCGACCTTCACATCACCCCAGGGCAGGGCAGCAGGATCACGTTCGGCAAAAACTGCTATAGGTCCGCGTCCGATATCGAGGCTGGAATCGCCTCGGGTAATGTCACCGGGAAAGGCGCCATGAACCGTGTCGTTCTCCAAAAGAGCTGCGTTGGTCTCAAGCGGCATCAAATCGTTGATCGCCACCACCTCAAGATCATCTCGCCCACTTTCATGCAGTGCTCGCAGAACATTACGCCCAATTCGGCCAAATCCGTTGATAGCAAGGCGTGTGGGCATGGGTGAACTCCTGAGCGGCGGGTTATGGTAACGTTACCGCCAGAATTTCAGCCACTCAATGAAGTCCACAAGCTTTCGCGATAGAAACAGCGATCCGTTCATGTCCAAGAATACGATATCAATGAGAAGCGCAATGAGTACAAGGGCACCGAGGAAAAGGGCAGTTTTGTTGGTCATGCGCCTGTGTGTTCTTATTTTGAATAAGATATGCCTCAGCGCACGCAGGCTTGCAAGGATTCAACCTTTTGCCGCGCCGATTAGCGGTGCTGCGACAAGGTCATCGATCAAAAGCCCAAGCAAAGCCCCGCGACCTTGCACATCCGCCTTACGATAAACCGCGTTCAACTGAGACTTCACCGTGCCTTCCGCTGCGCCGCGCAGTTTTGCTGTTTCAGCGATGGAAAATCCCTTGATAGCAAAGAGAGCGACATCGCGCTCTGCGGGGGTGAGGGTCCAAGCGTCAAAATGGGCTGAGATCACGTCGCTGAGTGCGCCGGACGCCACAGAGACTTGCGTTTCCAACTGGGCTTTCCGTCTCATCAAGCCTCGCAGAATATGAAGTTCCACAACAACGGCCAGTCCTAGGCTAACTGCGGCAAGCGCTTCTGTTGTGGCATAAACCGGCGCTGGTCCGAAAAAGGCACCACTGCGAAAATCCTCAACCACGTCCCACAAAAAGAACGCGGTGCACAAAAGCTGCACCGCGATCAGAGCCACAAGTAGGCCGGGTTTTTCGATGATCGCTTTGCTCATGGGCAAAGCTTTACGCGGCCCGGCCTTGCTTTTCCAGCAAAGTCAAGCAGAACCGGCGTCAGTCGTCGTCATCTTCAAGCTCGGTGTCGATCACCTTGAGATCGGCATCAAGCGTCAGCTCATAGAGCGCGCCGTCTTTTCTGGCCTCGACCTCATAGCCGCCATCCTCGGCCTCAATCTCGACAATCTGATAGCCCTGATCGGTTATCTGCGTGGAAATCGCGGCCAATGTGTCGGCATCCAATGCCGCATTGTCAGAGGCAAAAGCCGCGACAGAACCGGCGGTGACGGCGAGGGTAAGTGCGATGATGCGTTTCATGATGTGTTCCTTTTCCGTTTCAGTGCAGGGGCGGGTGTGCCCCGATGCAGCGAAACTGGGGATGCGGCGGCGTTCATCCCATCGCACTTTGGTGGGATATGAGGCGCTCTATCACCAAAGTTTATGTGGCCAGACAAAGAAAAACCCTCGCCGAGCGATCGACGAGGGTCTTTGAAATCAGGTCTTTGAGCGAAATCTTACGACAGGCGCGCCATGGCGACGGCCACATCGGCCATGCGGCAGGAAAAGCCCCATTCATTGTCGTACCAGGCCAGCACGCGCACCAGACGCCCGCCTGTGACCTTGGTTTGGTCGGGGGCAAAGATTGAGCTTTCCTCGGTGTGGTTGAAGTCGATCGAGACCTTGGGTTCGGGATCGTAACCCAGAACGCCTTTCATCGGGCCTCCTGCGGCCTCAGCCACGACTTCGTTCACGTCCGCCTCAGTGACGTCTTTCTTAGCGATGAAAGTGAGGTCTACGGCAGAGACATTCGGCACGGGCACGCGGATGGCTGAGCCGTCAAGTTTACCCTTAAGGTCCGGCAGCACTTCACCAAGCGCCTTGGCAGCCCCGGTGGAGGTCGGGATCATTGACATGGCTGCGGCACGGGCGCGGTAGAGGTCCTTGTGACGGCGGTCGAGCGTGGGCTGATCGCCTGTATAGGCATGGATCGTGGTCATAATACCGCTCTCGATGCCGATGCCCTCATGCAGCACCTTGGCCACAGGGGCCAGGCAGTTGGTGGTGCAGGACCCGTTCGAGATCATGCGCTCACCGGGCTGCATGTCCTGATCATTCACGCCGTATACAACAGTGCGGTCCACGTTCTTGCCGGGGGCCGAGAGCAGAACCTTGCCGGCGCCGCGCTCCAGGTGTTTCTTGGCCTTTTCGCCGTCGTTGAATTTGCCGGTGCATTCCAGCACGACATCCACACCGGACCAGTCCAGTTCGTCCATGTCATAGGTCGAGAACATCTCCATCGGTCCACGGCCCAGATCCATGGTGCCATCTCCCAGAGTGATCTCATTGGGAAAGCGGCCATGCACGCTGTCATATTTCATCAGATGCGCGGCTGTCTCCAGCGGGCCAGTGGCGTTCACCTTGGCCACCTTGATGTCATTGCGGGTGCTGGCGGCGATATGGGCGAGGGTACAGCGTCCGATGCGGCCAAAGCCATTGATGCCGACGGTAATGGTCATGAACAATCTCCTGAAACGAAGGGGTTTGGCAGGCATATAGACCCAGGTTCTCCGGCCCGAAAGGTGGAAAATGCCCTGTTTCAAGGTGTTTGCGGTAACGGTTATCGCAAACGGGAGGTTGGGGCGCGTAACGCGGAAACAATTGCGTGTATGGCGGGGGATTTTGCCGGTGTTTCGACACAGGGCTATGGGGTAGGTGGGTTGGAAACCCACCCTACGGGAGATGACCGAGGAGGTGGCGTTGTGGCAAATGGCGGCTTTGAGCTCTTAGCGGAACAGAACTTAAAGCCGTGCGATGGCCAGACCGCGGGATTGCGATCGCGCGGCGGGCCTGCGGCCCTTGATTCCGCGCGAGGATGCTCAACGGCAGCAAAGTCCGCAATTCAGGCTTCAAGCAGCAATAGGTCTTATTGCATCATTCAAAGCAACGACTTCACCTTCTCCGCCACCGCCTCAGGCGTGATGCCGAACTTCTCGTAGAGCACATCGGCCGGGGCGGACGCGCCAAAGCCATGCATGCCGATGAAACCGGATTTCTCGCGTTTGCCGCGTTCGCCGTAAAGCCAGCGGTCCCAGCCAAAGCGGATGGCCGCTTCGACAGCGACCCGCACTGGGCCACCGGGCAGGACTTTGCGGCGGTAGGCCTCGTCCTGCTCTTCGAAAAGCTCCCAGCAGGGCATGGAGACGACGCGCGTGCCAATTCCCTCGGCTTGCAGCAGATCGCGCGCTTTCATGGCAATCTCGACCTCAGACCCTGTGGCCATGAGGAGTGCCTGCCGTTTGCCGTCGGCATCGGCCAGCACATAGGCGCCCTGGGCGGTGAGGTTGCGTTGTTTGTGCTCGGTGCGCTGCGTCGGCAGGCCCTGACGCGTGAGGGACAGCACGGAAGGTGTTGATTTTGAGGACAAAGCCAGCTCCCAGGACTCCGCCGTTTCCACCGTATCACAAGGGCGGAAAACCATCGTGTTGGGCGTCGCCCGGCTGATCGCCAGATGCTCAACCGGCTGGTGCGTCGGGCCGTCTTCGCCCAGACCGATGCTGTCATGGGTCATGACAAACACCGTGGGCACTTTCATCAGCGCGGCCAAGCGCATGGAGGGACGCGCGTAATCGGTGAAACACATGAACGTGCCGCCATAGGGTTTGATCCCGCCATGCAGGGCCATGCCGTTCATCGCTGCGGCCATGCCGTGTTCGCGGATGCCGTAATGGATGTAGCGCCCCTTGCGGTTGCCCTCATCAAAGACAGTCATGTCTTTCGACTTGGTGTTGTTGGAGCCAGACAAATCCGCAGAGCCGCCAATGGTTTCGGCCATGATCGGATTGACCACGTCGAGCACCATTTCGCTGGATTTTCGGGTGGCAACCTTGGGCTGCTCTTCGGAAATCTGCTTTTTCAGCGCGCGGATGCGCGAGGGCAGGGACTTTGGCACGTCCCCGGCCATAACCCGGGCAAATTCGGCCTGACGGCGCTCAGATTGCTCGGACAGTCGGGCGGCCCAGGCCGCATGATCCGTAGCGCCGCGCGTGCCGATGGCTTCCCAAGCGGATTTTATATCAGCGGGCACCTCAAAGGGGCCACCGCTCCAGCCATAGGCGTCTTTTGCGGCCTTCAACTGATCCGGGTCAGTCAATGCACCATGGCCCTTGGAGGTGTCCTGTGCCGCATGGCCCAAGGCGATATGCGTTTTACAAGCGATCATTGTCGGGCGGCGGCCTGTTTTAGCTTTGGTCAACGCTGCATCAATGGCCTCCGGATCGTGTCCGTCGCATTCGAGAACCTGCCAGCCTGACGCTCGGAAGCGTTTGACCTGATCGGTGCGGTCAGCAAGCTCAACCGTGCCATCAATGGTGATGTTGTTGTTGTCCCAAAGCACAATCAGTTTGCCGAGGCCCAGACGACCGGCAAGCCCAATGGCCTCTTGGCTGATACCTTCCATCAAACACCCGTCTCCGGCCATGACATAGGTGTAGTGATCCACCAGTTTCTTGCCAAACCGTGCCCGCAGCGCTTCCTCGGCGATGGCAAAGCCAACGGAGTTGGAAATCCCTTGTCCCAGTGGGCCTGTCGTGGTTTCAATCCCGTCATGCAGGAAATTCTCAGGATGACCTGCCGTGATTGAGCCCCATTGCCGGAAGTTTTTGATCTGATCGAGCGTCATGCCCGGGCTACCAGTGAGGTAGAGCAGCGAATAGACCAGCATCGAGCCATGCCCCGCCGACAAGATAAAGCGATCTCGGTCCGGCCATTGCGGCGCGCTTGCGTCGAACCTCAGGTGCTTTTCAAAAAGCACTGTGGCCACATCGGCCATGCCCATCGGGGCACCGGAGTGGCCGGAATTTGCGGCATGCACGGCATCCAATGTCAGGGCGCGGATGGCGGTGGCTTTTTTCCAATGATCGGGGTTTGCAGAGCGCAGGGCGGCAATATCCACGGGGCAGCTTCCTTTGGGGCTAGGTTCTGTTGGGCAGGTGCATATCAGCCCACTCTCAAAGATCAAGCGCGTCCGGCCTGCGATTTGCATCGGGGGGCGCATTTTACATACCCTTTGGCTAAAGTAACCTTCAATTAGGCACCCAAACGATTCGCGATGAGTTTGATGCCGCATGACGACAGGGACAGAGGAATATGAGCGAAATCGAAGAGTATCAGCGCAGGATCAGTGCCGCGTTGGACCGTATTGGGGGGCAACTGGATGCGCGGAGCGACACAGGCGATGCACAGGTCGCCGCAGAGCTGCAGCAGGCTCTGGATGATGAAAAACTGGCCAATGAACAGCTGGAAGAACGAGTAAAGTCTCTGAAAGATAGCAAAGAAGCCCTGCTGTTGGAACTGGATCAGGTGCGTGAGCAAAGCACACAAGCGCTTGCTAAACTGGATCGCCAGTTACAATCCCTGCGTCAGGCCAATGAGCAACTTAGACAAAATAACACCGCGTTGCGGATTGCTAATTCCGAAGGCGTGGGTGAGCCGCATTTGATCAACAAATCCATGATGGCCGAGTTGGAAAGCCTGCGGGCTGGTCGGGACGCTGAGCGGGCTGAAACCGTTGCGGTGATGGACGAGCTTCAAGCCTTGATCGACGGTGCATCTGATGCGGGTGCCAATGAGCAGGAGAATGCGTAATGCCAGAAGTTGATGTGGAAATTGGCGGTCGCAAGTTTGAAGTCGCCTGTCAGGAAGGTGAGGAACACTATCTGCGGGCGGCAGCCGCGATGCTCGACGAAGAGGCAAGTCTTTTGACAGCGCAGATTGGGCGCATTCCAGAAGCGCGTATGTTGCTGATGGCGGGATTGATGTTGGCTGATAAAACCGCAGGCGTGCAGGACAAGCTGCGCGAATCTGAGGACAAAATGACTGAGAAAGAAGCCGAGCTTGACCAATTGCGCAATGCTCAACCTGGTGAGGTTCAGCGCATCGAAGTTCCTGTCATACCTCAGGCCGCTTTGGCAGCACTCGATTCTCTTGCCAAACGAGCCGAAGCGCTGGCGGAACGCGCCGAATCTTCTTAAGGATACGCGCCTAAGTCGCTGTTAAAAAAGAACTCCGGCGCAACATCTGCGCCGGAACTTTGCATGATTGCGCTTGGGAAGAGGAAGTCAGGCAACCATCTTTTCGACCGCATCACCAAACGAAGACGGTGTAGGGACAATGGTCACACCGGCCTCTTGCAGGATGTCGACCTTTTCTTGTGCGGATTCGCCAAAGGCTGACACGATGGCCCCGGCGTGGCCCATACGCCGGCCTTTGGGGGCCGAAAGACCCGCAATATAGGCCGCGACCGGTTTGCTCATGTGATCCCGAATGTATTCAGCGGCTTCGGCCTCTTGCGGGCCGCCAATCTCACCGACCAGAACCACGGCATCTGTGTCAGGATCGGCCTCGAACAGTTCCAGAATATCCTTGAAGCTTGATCCATTAATCGGATCCCCGCCGATGCCGATGGAGGATGACACGCCAATGCCGCGCTCACTCATCTGGCTGGCCGCCTCATATCCTAGCGTGCCTGAGCGTCCAACGATGCCCACGCGACCAGGCTTGTAGATATGCGGCGGCATCAGACCGGCAAAGCCTTCGCCCGGTGTAATGATGCCCGCACAGTTGGGACCGATGAGGCGCATGCGCTTTTCTTCTTTGTAGCGGCGCATGTAGCGTTTGACGTGGATCATGTCCTGCGCCGGGATGCCATCGGCGATGCAAACACATGTTTTGATACCCGCGTCCGCAGCCTCCATGATGCTATCGGCAGCAAAGGGAGGGGGCACAAAGCTGACCACAAGGTCCGCACCCGTTTCAGCCACAGCGCCTTTGACGGTGTTAAACACAGGCAGACCCAGATGTTTGCTACCGCCTTTGCCCGGTGTCACGCCGCCCACGACATTGGTGCCGTGATTGATCATGTCCTGGGTGTGAAAGCTTCCGATGCGGCCGGTGATGCCGGTGACCAAGACCTTGGTTTCTTTGTTGATGAGAATAGCCATCAGCTTGCCTCCGCCATTTGAGTTGCGCGCCATGCTGTGACGACTTTGTCCGCGGCCTCGGCCAACGAATTCGCTGTTTCGATGTTCAGGCCACTTTCTTCGAGCAGCTTGAGACCTTCTTCGACATTTGTGCCCGAGAGACGCACCACCAAAGGCATTTTCAGATCAAGCTCCTTGACCGCGAGGATCACCCCCTCGGCGATCCAGTCGCAGCGGTTGATGCCTGCAAAAATGTTCACAAGGATGGCTTCAACATTGGGATCATTGAGCACCGCCTTGAAGGATTTCAGAACCCGCTCAGGGCTCGCTCCGCCGCCAACATCGAG